>CALCPB010000230.1 GCA_937897665.1 uncultured Halomicronema sp.
AGCTCCAGAAAGAAATCTTCAGGGTCGATACACCCTCTGAATTTATCCTTGGGCGGGCTCAGGGGTTTTGTCTACAGCATCTGTAGCCGGGTCGGATAGCTGCTGCTGGCGCTCTTGATCGAGACGGCGCTTGCGAGCATAAAGCTGAATGGTTGCCGCCATGAAAACGGTCAGCCCGGCCACGAGCCAGGTCGTGGTGTCTGTCGGCAGGTTGTTTTTGAAGATGACCAACATCACGATCACCACCAGCAGTAGCGTGGGGGCTTCGTTCAGGGCGCGCAATTGCTTGCTGTTCCATTTGCATTCGCCGCGCCAGAGCTGTTTCATCAGGCGGCCACAGTAATGGTGATAAAACAGCAGCAGCGCCACAAAACCTAACTTGGCATGCATCCACCCCTGCTTGAGCCAATCAGGATTCGTTACTAGCAGCCCGATCGCCATCGCGACCGTCACCACCATCCCCGGTGTAGTGATGATGCGATACAGCCGTTTTTCCATCAGTTCGTACTGGGCTTTGAGAATGCCAGAGGCGGGTTCGGGCTCGGCTTCTGCTTCCACGTGATAGATGAAGAGGCGCACCAGGTAAAACAACCCGGCGAACCAAACGACGACGCCGATGATGTGAAACGCTTTGAACCAGTAATAAGCCATGGAGAGGTGAGAGGGGAATGAGGGCAGGGGACTTCAAGGTTGAAACGGAACTTTGCGAAGCGTTAAGAACCTGAAATCTATTGTGGGACAGGCGATCGCGTTTTGCTGTCAGATGTCTCTCATCTTAATGTTTTGAGAACATCTGCCTCTCGAATGGCTTCTGTCCTGTTTTTGTGGCGAGTTGAATACAAGGAAATTTGGCCAGCTTGATTTCGTCATGAAGGCAAAGACGAGATTTTGACTTATTAAAAACTGAAAATACCTTGATTTTTCACATTAAAATAGATTCAATAGCTGTTGTTTATACGAAAACAGTGGCTGCGATGATAGATGCTTTGGATTCGAAGGTCTTGACTCTCTTGATGCGACAGGCGCGCATGACCTGGGCCGAACTCGCTTCTCAGCTGGGCTTATCGGCCCCGGCTACCGCCGATCGCGTTCGTAAACTCGAAGAGCGCGGGGTGATTCAGGGCTATCTCACCCAGGTGAATCCCAAAAGTTTGGGCTATGACCTGACTGCTTTCATCGCGGTCACGCTTGATCATCCCCGCGATCGCGATGCCTTTTTGACTCAGGTGCATACCCTGCCAGAAATTCAGGAATGTCACCACGTTACGGGTGATGACGACTATATGTTGAAGGTGCGCTGTCAAGGCACTCAAGGCCTTGAGCGGCTGATCACCGATGGCCTTAAGCAGGTGACCGGCGTGGCTAAAACCCGCACAACTATTGCGCTTTCGACGGTTAAAGAGACCATTGCGCTACCGATTCCGCCTAGCGATCTGGCTTGAGCCGATCACTAAAGAGTGCGGAGCCAGTTGTGGAGCCGCGCCAGGTGGTCACAGCGGCTAACGATTTGGCCGCCATGCCTAGCCTGCGGTCGGTTTCGCCGCTCTGCTCTTGGGTTATCGATTACTTCACTTTCTATTGAATTCCTATGTTTTCTACCTTTTTTACCGGGCTCACGCTGGGGCTGGCGATCGCGGCTCCCGTTGGGCCGATTGGCATTCTGTGCATTCGGCGCACCCTGGCAATGGGGCGCTGGGTTGGGTTGGTTTCCGGCTTAGGGGCAGCGACGGCGGATGGGGTGTATGGCTGCATCGCCGGGTTTGGGCTGACGGCGGTAGCCGACTTTTTGACTGAGCAGGTGGTGGGGCTGCGAGTTTTTGGAGGCCTCTTTCTTTGCTATTTGGGTGTGAAGACGCTGTTGGCAAAACCGGCCGAGCCAGCCGCCGCGTCTAGCGAAAATAGTCAAGCCGGTGCCTTATCTGAAGTGGAAATCGCTGCAACTGGGCCGCGATCGCTGCTCACGGCCTACGGTTCCACCCTACTGCTGACGCTGACCAATCCGGCAACGATCTTTTCGTTTGCGGCGATTTTTGCCGGGCTGGGCATTGTCGAATCAGCGTCAGACTATGGCACATCCGGTATTTTGGTGCTCGGTGTGTTCTGCGGCTCGGCGCTGTGGTGGCTGTTGCTCAGCGGCACAGTTAGCCTGTTGCGCACCCGCCTGACTACGTCCCACATGCGGTGGCTCAATCGTCTGTCTGGCATCATTCTGCTGGTATTTGGCATCGTTGCGTTGACCGTTTGGCCAAGCAACGGATCGTTGACGGGGATGCCCTAATCGGGAGATGCCAGATTATGCTGCATCTCGATGCCGATGGTGTGAATCGTGGGGTCAGCGTGCTGTGCCAGGGCCGCCGCGACGTTCTGCTGTTCAGTCTGGCTGCGATTTTGGCTGAGCTTATATTTACCTTCTAAGCGGGTGATGGGCATCTCAAAGCCCACAATACCCTGCATCATCCCCGTGCGAAATTTGCTAGAGAGACTCTGCCAGTGCGCGTCGTAGCTAGCCTCATAGACGCCAATCATTTCGTCAATCATCTGCGCCATCGCCTCCGGTGCGGCATTGAGGGTCAGGGTTTCAGGCTTGCCGTAAGCATGAACGGCAATGTAGTTCCAGGTGGGCACGCTTTCCGGTTTTTCATACAGCGATGGCGAATCATAGGCTTGGGGGGCGGTAAAGATGGCGAGCGACTCGGCGGTGCCAAAGGCCTGCCACTGGGGATTTTCTTTAGCAAGATGGCCCACTAACTTGAGGCCCTCGGGCGTCTTGCGTACGACTAGTGGGACATGGGTGGCGCAAGGCACGCCACCCGCGATCGACACCAACGTGGCAAAGCTGTTGGCCTGCATAAAGGCCGTCAGTTTATCAATATCGTCTTGTTGAAAGGCGGTAGGGCGATACATGGCATTGGGATGACAAAGGATATCGGGTTGATTAGACCGCCCGTCTAAAATAGCTCACCCTTTTTAAGCTAAGTTGAAAGACCTGCCACGCCTAGTGCCATGACCGTCTCCGCTATCCAGTCGTCCACTGCTGCCACCGCTCCAGCTGTCGGCTATCCCCTCAGCATCGCGCCCATGATGGATCGCACCGATCGCCACTATCGCTATTTCATGCGGCAGATCACGCGGCGGACATTGCTGTATACAGAGATGGTGACGGCCCAGGCGATTATGCACGGCGATCGCGAGCGGCGGCTGGGCTTTTCCCCGGCAGAAAAACCGCTGGTGTTGCAGGTGGGCGGCGATGATCCGGCCCTGCTGGCGGCCTGTGCCCGCGCGGCAGCCGACTACGGCTATGACGAAATCAACTTGAATGTCGGCTGCCCCAGCGATCGCGTGCAGAGCGGCAACTTTGGCGCTTGCCTGATGGCTCAGCCGAACCTCGTCGCTGACTGCGTGGCGGCTATGATTGCGGCGACGCCCCTGCCCGTCAGCGTCAAACATCGCATCGGTATTGACGACCACGACAGCTATGACGCCATGGCCCATTTTGTCGAAACGGTGGCCGCTACCGGCTGTCGGCGGTTTAGCGTGCATGCTCGCAAAGCCTGGCTGCAGGGCCTCAGCCCCAAAGAAAATCGCGATGTGCCGCCGCTACGCTATGACGATGTTTATCGCCTCAAGCAAGATTTACCGCAGTTGTGGGTCGAGATTAACGGCGGCATCAATACCCTGCCACAGATCCAGACGCACCTTAATCATGTCGATGCGGTCATGGTGGGCCGTGCCGCCTATGAGACGCCCTATCTGTTTGCCGAGGTCGATCACACCATCTTTGGTGAGCCTGGAACGGCGAAAACGCGATCGCAAATCGTCCACGCCATGCTGCCTTACGTTGACCAGTGGACAGGGCAAGGACTCTAACTCAACAGTATTACGCGTCACTTGCTGATGCTCTATCACGGTCAACCCGGTAGCCGCATCTGGAAGCGCGTGATTACTGAAAACGCTTGCCGCGCTGGGGCCGGTAGCGAAGTGTTGCAAGCGGCTCTGGCGGCGGTGGAGCAAGTGGATACCAGTGTGCGGCTAAGTAATCCGCTGGCGAGCCGTCATTAGCGGCGGGGGACAGACGAGCGCCCGCTGATGTTCATAAGCCAATTCGTGTAACAAACTTTACTGGCGAATGTTGTCAAACAGCGCAAGCTGCAGAAATAATATTTTTTGCTGCTTCCAGAGTAGCGGCGGAGATGGGTCGCTGGGCGCGCGCCAGGTTGCCAGAACCTAATTGATGAGTTGCTCCGGTCTAATGCGCTGTGCCGACTCAACTTTCCTCTCAGGATGAGGAAACCAGTCTTGCTAATGGAAATATCACGGCAACTTAGGGCAATCTAGTCACAACTTATGGAGTCGGTCTTCTGATTCGACATGAACACCCGCGATCGCACCTTTCCCCTCTTACCGGGTTATACCGTTGTTGAACAGCTCTCGCAGGGAGCCCGCACCGAAGTCTATCGAGCGCTGCAACGTGATCAGCAGTCGGTTGTCATCAAGGTGCTGCATCCCGAGCCAGCCGACATCAAGGAGTTGGTGCAATTTCGCCATCAGTACGCCCTGGCGCGTTGTCTCCAGCACCCTCATATCGTGCATCCTCTGGCGCTAGAGCGCCATGGTGCTAGCTACGTGCTGGTCATGCCCGATGAGGGATTGGTAGCGTTAAATACCTATCGCGCGCAACATCCCTGGGGCGTTGCTGAGGTGCTGAATATTGCGCTGCAGCTGACAGATGCTCTGCACTATCTGATTCAGCAGCGGGTCATTCATAAAGATATTAAACCGAGCAATATTCTGATTCATCCCGAGAGCGGGCAAGTTCAGCTGATTGACTTTAGCATTGCCAGCCTACTGCCGCGAGAACACCAACAGCTGGCCAGTCCCACCGTGTTGGAAGGCACGCTGGCCTACCTTTCACCAGAGCAGACAGGGCGCATGAATCGGGGCATTGACTATCGCACCGATTTCTATGCGCTGGGGGCTACGCTGTTTGAGCTGTTGACCGGTGAGCCCCCCTTTGACCGACAAGATCCGATGGAGCTGGTGCATTGTCATCTCGCTCGCCCAGTGACCTTTCCGGCGGCGAGCCGGACCACCGTTCCGGCAGCCGTGCAGGCGATCGTCCTGAAGCTGATGGCCAAAAATGCCGAAGATCGCTACCAGAGTGCCCTCGGACTCCAGCATGATTTGCAACTCTGTCAGCAGCAGATGCAAGCCACGGGAGACGTCGCCGCCTTTGAGCTGGCTCAGCAGGATATCGGCGATCGCTTTCTGATTCCCGAAAAGCTCTACGGTCGCGAGCCGGAAGTTAACCGGCTTTTGGCAGCCTTTGAGCGTGTTATTCAGGCTCGGGCTGAACTGATGCTAGTGACGGGATTTTCGGGGGTGGGCAAAACTGCCATCATCAACGAAGTTCACAAGCCGATGACGCGTCAAAAGGGCTACTTTATCCAGGGCAAGTTTGACCAGTTCAATCGCAACGTGCCGTTTTCGGCTTTTGTGCAAGCCTTTCGCAATTTGCTAGGGCAACTGCTGGGTGAATCGGATACGGCCTTACAGGCTTGGCGCGCAAAAATTTTAGAGGCTGTGGGCGATCGCGGCCAGGTCATTGTGGAGGTGATTCCCGAATTGGCCGCCATCATTGGCCCGCAACCGCCGGTGCCAGAGCTGTCAGGCAGTGCCGCTCAAAATCGTTTCAACGCACTCTTTGGGCAGTTTGTGCAAGTCTTCACCACAAAAGCGCATCCGCTGGTGATCTTTCTCGACGATTTGCAGTGGGCTGATGCCGCCTCGTTGACCCTGCTAAAGCTGCTCATGGCCGAGTTAGACACCGGCTATCTACTTGTGTTGGGTGCCTATCGCGATAACGAGGTCTTTCCGGCGCACCCGTTGATGTTAGCCCTCGACGACATCAACGGTCGTGGCGGTGTCATCCATCGGCTGACGCTGATGCCCCTAGATCAGGCTGATATCACCCACTTGGTGGCGGATACGCTGCTGTGCTCCGCTGAGATGGCGGCACCGCTCGCGCAACTGGTCTACCAAAAAACGCAGGGCAATCCGTTTTTTACCACTCGATTTTTGCAGGGCTTGTACGAAGAAGGCCGCCTGGTCTTTGATAGCGAGGTTGGTCATTGGCAGTGTGACTTAGCGCCAGTGCGGCAGTTGGCCTTAACGGACAACGTTGTGGAGTTCATGGTGGGCCGGTTACAAAAGCTGCCCCCCCCGACGCAAGCGGTGCTGATGCTCGCCGCCTGCGTAGGCAACCGCTTTGACCTGCAGACAATCGCGATCGTCCGCAGTTGTGACCCCGAAGAGATCGCGACGACCCTGTGGCCCGCGCTGCAAGATAACCTGATCATTCCCGAAAGCGAGACCTACAAGTTTTTTCAGCAGGGTGAACCGGGCGAGACCCGTCACGACAATGTGACCGTCAACTATCGCTTTGCCCACGATCGCATTCAACAGGCTGCTAATAACCTGATTCCCGCCGAGCAGCAGCAGGCCATTCACCTGCAGATCGGTCGCATGTTATTGGCGGATCCGCCCGATCAGCAAGCCAACCTGTTTGAAGTGGTCAATCATTGGAACCTGGGTTGCGCGCTGCTGCGGCCCGACGAGCAGCCGCAGCTGGCTCATTTGAATTGGTTGGCCGGACGTAAGGCCAGGGCGACAGCGGCCTATGAATCAGCCCTGGAATATTTTCAGATGGGGTTGTCGCTCCTCGCTAGCGATGCTTGGCAAACGAACTACAAACTCGCCCTGGATCTGCATGCCGGGGCAGTCAAAACGGCTTTTGTCTGCGGTGATTACGCGCAGATGGCTGCTTGGTCAGCGATCGCGCTGCGCCAGAGCCGCACGGTGTTAGATCAGGTCAAGTTTTACGACGTGCAGATTCAAGCGCAGATGGCCCAGGGCATGCCCGCCGTGGCGATTGACATTGCGCTGACGGCATTAACCCTGCTGGGCATCCCGTTGCCAGAAGCCCCGACGCCCACTGACCTGCAAACCGAGTTGAGCAATACCAAAGCGCTTTGGGCTGAGCGAGCGGTGGCTGATCTCATCCATTTGCCGCTCATGACCGAGCGCGAAAAAGTGGCGGCAATGATTCTGTTATCGAGCATCTTTGCGCCGTCTTTTATTGCGAAGCCAGAGATTCTACCGTTCATTGCCTGGCAACAAATTCAGCTCTCTATTCAGTTTGGCAACTGTGCCCAGTCAGCCTTTGGCTACGCTAACTATTCGGCCATTCTCAACAGCGTCTCCCAGGATTTAGGGGCGTCCTATGAGTTCGGGCAGCTGGCGATTCGGTTAGTAGAAAAGTTGGAGGCCGAAGACGTCAAAGCCAGGACGTTTAATCAAGCCGCGATTTTTAGTATGCATGGCAAAATTCCGCTGCGAGCGGCGCCCCCAGGTTTGCAAGAGGGGTGTCAAAGTGGCATCGACCAGGGCGAGTTGGAATTTGCGGGCTATGCGGCCTACAACTGGTCGCAATATTCTTATTTCAGTGGGTTAAACCTGGGGGAACTGCGGCAGGGTGCCCATGCCTACGGCTTGGTGTTAGAGCAGCTCAACCAAAAAATATCGCTAGCCTGCAATCAGCTCGTTCATCAAGTCGCTTTAAATCTGCTGGAGCCTTCTCCAGATCCCTGCCTGCTCCAGGGCCGCGTCTTTGACGAGCAGCAGGTCTTAGCCCGATTTATCGACAATCAAGTGCTATCGGGCGTTCAATATCTGTCTCTCCACAAGATTGTCCTGCACTGTTTGTTTGCCAGATATGACGACATCGTGGCGCTGATCGACTGGTCAGAACAGTATCTCAGTGCCTCCACCGGCATGATTTCCGTGCCGGTCTTTCACTTTTTCGCGACTTTAGGACGGCTGCAGGTTTATGCGCAACAACCGCCCGACGCAGCCTCTCCCTTATTGCACAAAATTCAATACGGGTTAGCCGAACTACAGCGATGGGCCAGCCAGGCTCCCAGCAATTTTCAGCACAAGCTTGATCTGCTCCTAGCGGAACAGCATCGCGTCCAGGGCAATCGCTACGCGGCAGCTGACTATTACGATCGCGCGATTGCTGGGGCCGAAGCCAACGGCTATGAGCAAGAGGCGGCCTTGGCGAATGAACTGGCTGCCGCGTTTTATCTCCAGGCGCACAGACGACCGCTCGCCACTGTCTATTTGCAAGCAGCCTATGAGCACTATGAGCAGTGGGGCGCTCAGGCCAAAACCGCCGACTTAGAACAACGCTATCCAGAGCTTTTGCGGTCTCGGCTGTCGTCGACCAGCGCGCGATCGCCCATCCCGGCAGCCCTCGCGGTCTCGACGGATACTACCCTAACAGCGCAAACGCCCCCAAGTACGATGGGTTTGGCAGACCCGGCAGACATCAATAGCACGTTTGACTTTGCCACGGTGCTCAAGGCTTCACAGACGCTCTCGGGCACGATTCATTTAGAAGAACTGCTGCATCAGTTTACGCAGATTATTCTGCAAAGTTCGGGCGGCGATCGCTGTGCGCTGATTTTGCCCAACAGTGAGGGCGATTGGCAGGTCAAGGTGGTGGCGACGACGGAGCAGGTAGAACTCCGTAGCGACCCGCTAGAAGCTCACCCGCAGCTGCCCCTCAGCCTGATTCGCTACGTCAAAAACAGTGAAGATCGGGTGGTCGTCAATGATCTGCAGACAGCGTTGCCGATTGTGGACGATTATCTGCGGCAGCACCACCCCAAAAGCGTGCTTTGCCTGCCCATTCAACATCAAGGGCAGCAGATTGGGCTGCTGTATCTGAGTAATCAACACACGAGTGAGGTTTTTACGGAAGAGCGTTTAACAGTGTTGAACTTACTCTGTGCCCAGGCAGCGATTTCCTTAGAGAATGCCCGTCTGTATGAACAATCTCAGCGGTATGCTCGACAGCTGCAGCAATCGCAAATTCGGATCGTGCAGAACGAAAAAATGGCCACACTGGGCAACTTGGTGGCTGGGATTGCTCACGAAATCAATAACCCCGTCGGCTTTCTCAACGGCAGCCTCACGAATGCCAAAGACTATGCGCAGGATTTGCTAAAACACATCAAACTCTATGAGCAGCAGTATCCTCAGGCGGTTGCCCCCATTCAAGACAGTGCTGAGGAGATTGACCTGGCGTTTTTGCGGGAAGATTTGCCCCAGCTTTTGGACTCGATGCAAGGGGCTACCGACCGGATCAAAGGCATCAGCACCAGTTTGCGAACGTTTTCTCGCGGTGATGCCGAGCACAAAGTCAAAATCAACCTGCATGAAGGCATCGATAGCACGTTATTGATTTTGAAGTACCGGCTCAAAGCCAATCAAGATCGCCCGGCGATCGCAATCACCAAAAATTATGGTGAGATTCCCGACGTCGAGTGTTTTCCGGGACAAATCAACCAGGTGTTCTTAAATATTTTGGCCAATGCGATCGATGTCTTTGATGAAGCCGCTCAACACACCTCATTTGACGCGTTAGAAGCCAGTCCTCAGCAGATTATTGTGGAGACCGCGACGGCTGTTGAGTATAACTGCGTCGAAATTCGCATTCGTGACAATGGCAAAGGAATGGACACCGCCACCCAAGCCAAGATTTTTGACCATCTGTTCACCACTAAAGCGATCGGCAAAGGTACGGGATTAGGTCTGTCGATCAGCTATCAGATCGTGACTGAACAGCACGGCGGCACCCTCAGCTGTCAATCGCCACTGGGTCACGGGACGGAGTTTGCGATCGTGCTGCCGATCTCGTAGTCTTGAGCCTCAGACGTTGGTCGCCCATCCTGCTGTGTCTTCACAAGAGCCGCGCTCAGTCAACTAAGCAGGCTACTGAACAGGAAGCTCAATCTTCTAAGACATGCAAATTCCAAATCTCTGGATACAGCTCTTGAAAGGTCAACCAGGTATCTCGCTCAATTTCGAGATCGTTTGAGCGAGCAATATTCAGCGAAATCTGCAGATTTTTTAATGCCGTATCAAACTGGCTTTTAGAGCAGCCGCATTCTTGAATCATCTCTTTTCTCAGGCTCGTTGTTTCCCAGGGCTCTGCTCGAACCTTTTTGAAAATATGAGTTGACAAGGGATGGAGTTCATCGACACATTTGTAAGACGACCTGAAATGAACGTCTCGTAAATAGTCTAGGGTCATTAATACCGCCAACCCGCCTTTGATTTTGCCGTAGAAAATCTCGTCGGGAAACTCTGCCGGCAAACGATTTTTCCAATCCCAGACGGCGGATACCTTTTGCCCCCTACCTTTTTCGCCTTCTTGCTTTTCAGGCAAATCGAGATGTTCCCACAGTGAAGGTAGCTCCGTTTTGGAACTTTCGAAGATGGTGCAGATCTGCAGCTCTAAAATTAGCTGATGGGCTTCTTCAAAGGTTTTGATCACGATTCTCACTACCCCTCTTTTGATTTTCGGTGAACCGATAAGTAAAAAGCCCTAATTATCGTCGGGTGTGTCATCGCCTAGCGTGACGCACCAAAGCCAACCCGGTTAGTGCGCTGGGCTGCCGCCACAACACTACAGTAATGTTGATTGATGGCGACCACATAGATGAGACGATATTCCCTGTATCCCCGACGTTGCCAAAGTCACGTGGCTCAGCCAGTGGGTT
>CALCPB010000231.1 GCA_937897665.1 uncultured Halomicronema sp.
CTATCGGCCTCGTCTACAGCGGCGTAACGGCCTTCGACCAACCGAGATTGATACCGCGCCAGCGCTCTACTGTAGACAGAGCCGCCTAAAACAGTTACGTCTGGTTCACCAACCAGGTACCGACGATCTGCCCCATCCCGACGGGCTGCTGGGTAAACCCGAGTTTTGTGTACAGCTCCGGTACGTCGTCCGTAAATAAGTACACGTGCTGTCCAGACAACTGTTTGAGCAGACTTCGGATCATCTCGCTAGCAATGCCCTGACGACGATAGGCACTCAATGTCCATACGTCCACCAGATAAGCGTTGCAAACTCCATCCGATAACACCCGATTGCCGGTTCGCATAGGCCACACAAGCCGCATAGCTGTTTTCAAAAGAGGCTTTGAGTTGCTGAGGACTGCGGCCATTATCGAAAGCATCTTGGCGCAAAATAGTTTTCATCGCTGCCCAATCGACCGCATGCAAATCAGTTTGGTAAACAATTTCCACCATTTGAGGTGACCTCATGACCGCAACACTAAAGCCAGTGGCTCTCGTCACCGGCGGCAATCGGGGTATCGGCTTCGCGATCGCCCAAGGATTACTCGCCCAAGGCTATCAGGTCATGATTACGGCCCGTTCTTTAGCCAGTGCCGAACAAGCCGCAGCGAGACTGTCGGGCACCGTCGTGCCAATCGCCTTAGACATCAGCCAAGATGACTCGATTGCGCAGGCTGTGGCGACGATTCGGCAACACAGCGATCGCCTAGATGTGGTGATCAACAATGCGGGCGTCTATCCCGATGAGGGTGTCAACATCCTGACAATTAGCCGGGAGCTGTTAGCTGCCACCTTAAACACCAATACCCTCGGCGCGGTTTGCCTGACGCAAGCCTGTTTGCCCTTACTCAAAGCCGCTGCAGCGGCCCGCGTGATCAATCTATCGAGCGGCTATGGCGAGATTAACGGCCTGTTGGCAGCGGTGCCCAGCTACTGTTTGTCAAAATTAGCGCTGAATGGCGCGACGATTATGCTGGCTCAGGCCCTGCAGACCCACGGCATTGTGGTGAACGCCATTGATCCGGGCTGGGTGAAAACAGACATGGGGGGCAATTCTGCCCCGCGATCGCCCCAGCAGGGGGCCGATACTGCCATCTGGCTCGCCACGGAAGCCCCCCGCGAAACTGGCAAACTGTGGCGCGATCGCCAAGCGATTGTTTTTTGAACCGGGATAGGGCGATCGCGTTCACTCATCCAAAATTGGCTCTACAGCGGGCAGAGGCTCCCAGCACCTTCACCCGGTTGGGTGACGACACAGCCCGCGTATTGCCCGGCAGGCGTGTTGCCTGCGGGAAAGACCATCATGGCATCAGCCCCTGAGGCATCCCCATGGCTAACTAGCAGTGTGTTATCCCAATAGTGCAAGCCACTAATGCTACTGAGGGCGTAGCTCGAAAATTCATGGGGTAAGGGGCGATCGCCGGGCACCTGCAGCCGATACAAAGCATGACTCTGCAGTCCCTGAGGGTCAATAATAAACACCGCCGATTTCTGGACATCAACGCATTCCTCTAAGAGCACAGGGACGGCAACATCGCCCGTTTGGGGATTCACAGTCGGGGTGCCCAAAATCCGCTGAGCCGAGAGATCGCGCTCTGCCACTAATTCATACGTAGCGCAGTCAAAGGAATCAAGAATCGCGATCGTCCAATCCTGAATATCAATGGGGGTGCGATCGCCGCTGGGCCAGTTGAGCGTGAGGCTAGTGCCGCCATCGGCAACGGTAACGGTCGGAATGTCGGCCACGGGTTGGCTATTGGCAGCCGGTAAGCCACTGGATAGATGAGCGGTGAGCAAAGTGCCCGCGATCGCAGCGGTGGCCGCTAATTTTCTTGGCATGGATAGTCGCATGGATGTCTCTAGCGTGAACGAATCGGCTCTGGTCACGGCTTGGGTGACCTCAAATGAGGGCATAGCGGACCGATAATCCAACCAACAGCACCAGCAGTAACGTTTCCGGATAGCAGGAGCAGCCGCGATCTCCACTTCAATAGGCTGGGATGTCGTGAGAGATCCCTACAAGACCGAAAAATTGTGGCGCGATCGCCAAGCGATGGCTTTTTAAGCTAGGGTGCATGGAGGTCAATTTCACCCGTCTAATAATTGGCTCTACAGAAGTCTCGAATTGGCTGTTTCTCGGTGTCTAACGCCCTTGAGGAGAATAACCATGACTCGCCATTGGTCAGGTTCTATTGTGGGAACGTTCATGCTGGCAGCGGCGCTCGTTGGCTGCGCGGCGACGCCGCCCGATCAGACAGAAGCGGCACCGCCGGAAAGCTCGTCCTCGCCAGTGACAGCGGATTCCACACCGGCAGCGGCAGAACCGGCAGCGCCGGAATCTTCGGAGATCGCCCAGGCCACTTCAGCAGAGCCGGTCGTCGTGGTCGAGGGGTTAGAGCATCCTTGGGGCATGGCCGGGTTGCCCGATGGTACGCTGATGGTGACAGAACGTCCGGGCCGCGTGCGTCTAATTCGCAATGGTCAGCTTGATCCGACACCGCTGTCGGGCGTCCCCCCGGTGCTCGCGTCCGGCCAAGGCGGCCTGCTAGATGTCTCCGTTCATCCCCAATTTGCCGACAACCCCTGGGTTTATTTCACCTATGCCCACGGCGATCGCGCGATGAATCAAACGCGGGTGGCACGGGCGCGCTTTGACGGCACGACACTATCCGACTGGACGGTCATTTTTGAGGTCAACCGCACCAAGGAAGGCAGCCAGCACTTTGGCTCGCGCATCACCTGGCTGCCAGACGACACGATGCTGATTTCAATTGGTGATGGCGGCAATCCGCCGGTGCGGCTGGAGGGAGAACTGATTCGCAATCAGGCCCAAAAGCTCGATAGTCACCTCGGCAAGGTGGTGCGGCTCAATGCGGATGGGTCGGTACCGGTGGACAATCCCTTCGTCGATACGCCCGGTGCAAACCCCGCCGTCTGGAGCTACGGGCATCGCAACATTCAAGGCATGATGTTTGACCCGGTGACCAATCAACTGTGGGCCTCCGAGCACGGCTCGCGGGGTGGTGATGAACTGAACCGCGTTGCGGCGGGAGAAAACTATGGCTGGCCGCTGGTGACCCACAGCCGTGAATATACCGGCGGTGAGATTTCCTCTGAGCGATCGCGACCGGGCATGGTTGATCCGCTCGTGGTGTGGACGCCCGCGATCGCGCCCTCAGGACTGCTGGTCTATCGGGGCGATCGCTTTCCGCAGTGGCAGGGCGATGTGTTTGCGGGCGGACTAGTTTCCGGCGATATTCGCCACATTGAAGTGGATGAGGCCGGTACGGTAGTCGACCAAACGCCGATTGCGATCGGGCAGCGGGTGCGCGATGTGCGCCAGGGGCCAGACGGGCTGATTTACGTGTTGACCGATGAGCCTAATGGGCAACTGATCCGACTAGAACCGGATTAGAGGCGATCGGCCCCTCAGCCCTCGATTATCCCTATTAGTGACGTCAGTTCGGGTTAAAACCGAAGCTGGATATTTCCCTTCCCGAGAGGGGCTTTGCAGCTCAATAGACGGGTAAAAGCGTTACTTATTCTTATCCCGAACTCAGGTTATTAGTAAGCTTTCTGCGCCTCATCGGTGAAGCAATAAAGCCACTGCTCACTGAGTTCAGCAGAGCTGATCACGGGGTGCCCGGTGGCCTCAAAGTGACGGCGTGCGTGCTGATTTTTAGAAGAATCGCAGCACAGCATCTTGCCACAGTCCTGACAGATGCGCAGGTGCACCCACTGACTATTCACTTTGAGGCATTCTTCACACCGAAAAATGGGATAGTTCGCCTTGTGAATCATGTTCTCAAGGCTTAATCGATCAAGATGTTGGCAGCTCATGGGGCTTACAGCGTCGACAGTTCCTTTGCACAGTAGCGAAGGGGTCTGGCGTTTGTCTATTGATCATCAGATAGGTCATATCAGCTCTCCGAAACTCGCTGAAAATCAGTTCCGCAGAGGGTGGGTCAGCGCCCAACAATCGCTCAAAACTCTCAACCAGAGAGCCGTCCGACCCACCACCCCCAACCGACATACGACCGCAACTTTTTCATTGGGTGGCGTGTCGTCCGTCCGCGTCGTAAACCTGGGCTCTAGAAAGCGCCAAGAACCCCGGTTTCTGTCGAAACAATTGGCTCCTTGCTAGAGCAAGTTCAGAAACCGGGGTTCTGACCATCTTTAACTTCACAGAATGACACAATGAAGGGGTTGTGCACTGGCAGCCACAGTTTCCCTATGGAACGGTTTGATCTCAATGTTTTTCGGCGGTTTTGGGCGATCGCCAAAGCCTATTGGTTTGGTGATGAAAAATGGCAAGCGCGGGGACTGCTGCTGCTAATCGTGGTGTGGCGGCTGGGCTACACGGGCCTGAGCGTGGTGCTCAACAGCCAGCGGGGAGAACTGATCTCCTCTTTATCAGCTAAGGATCAGGATCGCTTTTGGCACACGGTGATTGTCTTTGTCGGGGTACTGGTGGTGTATGCGCCGCTGCTGGCGGGCTATACCTACCTGCGCGATCGCCTGGGGTTAGAGTGGCGCCGCTGGCTAACCAGCCGATTTATCGATCGCTATTTTGGTGATCGTGCCTTTTATCGCATCAACCAGTTCAGCCCGGATATCGACAATCCCGATCAGCGCATCGCCGAGGACGTCAAAAGCTTTACCCAAGAATCGTTGACGCTCGTGCTGGTGGTCGCGTCCTCGGTGCTAGAGATGGTGGCCTTTAGCGGGGTGCTGTGGAGCATTTCACGAGAGTTGGTGCTGTTTTTAGTCGGCTATGCGGTGGTTGGCAGTCTGCTGACGGTGGGCGTCTTTGGCAAACCGCTGGTCAGGCTCAACTTTGAGCAGCTCAAGCGCGAAGCTGACTTCCGTTTTGGCCTCGTGCGCATTCGCGAAAACGCTGAGGCGATCGCCTTCTACCAGGGCGAAGGGCAAGAATCAACTCAGGTCAAAACCCGCTTTGCCGCTGCCTTCGAAAACTTCAAACGCCTGCTGTTTTGGGAGTTAAATCTCAACGGTCTGACCAACGCCTACGAATTCATTCCCTTCATCCTGCCAGCGCTAGTGGTGGCTCCCGCCGTCTTTAGCGGTGATTTGGAAGTCGGCAAAGTCAGCGAAGCCCAGGGCGCGTTTATTCGCGTTTTCTTTTCGCTCAACGTGATTGTGGCGCGGTTCCAATCTTTGACGGCGTTTGGGGCGGGCATCGATCGCCTCTACGAATTTGCCAACACTCTCGGTCATTTTGACGATGACGAAATATCCGCTGATGAAGCCACGGTGGACGCCACAGCAGTTGCCGCTCAAGCCGGCACCGAAACTGAAGTTGCTGCTGCAGTACAGGTCACCGATGAGTCGGCTCCGGCTGCTGAAGCTGATGTCAAAGTGTCGGCCAGTGATGATCAGCCAGAGTCGGATGCTGAGTCGGATAAAAAGGAAGAAGAACTAGAGTCGGGGGTAGCCGCGATCGCCGAAACCCAGCCGGTGATTCTGCAAGAAACAGCGCCACTGCTCAGCCTACATCATGTCACCCTGCAAACGCCCAACTACCAGCGCACGCTGATTGATGACCTGACATTAGAGTTAGAGCCGCACAGTTCCCTATTAGTCGTTGGCCCCAGTGGCTGCGGCAAAAGTTCACTATTGCGGGCGATCGCCGGGCTGTGGAACTCCGGCAAGGGCTTAATTCAACGACCAGCTTTGGGCGACCTGCTGTTTTTGCCACAAAAGCCCTACATGGTGCTCGGCAACCTGCGACAGCAATTGCTCTATCCGTATCCGGATGCAGCGATCGCTGATGACCAGATTCACACCGCGCTCAAAGCCGTGAACCTGCCCAATCTGGCCGCGCGCTTTGAGGGCCTCGACGCCGAAGCCGAATGGGGCGATGTGCTATCGCTCGGTGAGCAGCAGCGCCTCAGCTTTGCCCGTATCCTCTTGCATCAGCCTAGCTACGCCATTTTGGATGAAGCCACCAGCGCCCTCGATCGCGTCAACGAAGAGCAACTCTATGCCGCGCTAGAAGCAATTCCGACCACCTACCTCAGCGTCGGCCATCACGAATCACTGGAAGCGCACCACCGCTTACGACTCCGCCTCGCAGAAGACAGTACGTGGCAGTTGCAGTCTCTGTAAACCCTAGATCTGCGCCGTCGGACTTTCCTTAAATTGGAAAGACGACAATTAGGAAAGGTATGACAGGGCTAATCACCTTGTCATACCTGTTCTTTTATTTGAAGTCGGCATTAGCGAAAAATGAACGCGTTCAGCAATATGCTAAGGCTCAGCTGTTCAGGCTCGCAAAGTTAATACTGCAGCAAGTTATCTCTCAAGGTATTGCCAGCATAGCTCGTCCGAAACCGGTCTCTTTTCTGCAGTTCTGGAACCACGTGATCGACAAACTCTTCATAGCATCCAGGCGTGTAGGTAGCCACCAACATAAAGCCATCCGCACCGCCTTCATCGACGAAGTATTCCATCTTGTCAGCAATGTCAGATGCCGTCCCCACAATTACGGGCATGCCCATCCCCATTGCATAGTAAAGAGCAGCTTCTTTAATCGTGATCGGGTCCCCGCCCTTCGCATAAATAATGCTTTCAAACAGTCCTTGAATGCCTGGAATTTCAACATTCTGCACATATTCATCAAGATCATAGGTAGAGAAGTCAGGCCCAAAATGCCCTGAGATCCAGGCAAGTGCACCTTCCAGCGGTATGCAAGAACGGATTTTTTCATACTTCTCTTGGGCATGTTGCGTTGTCTCGCCCACAATACATTGCAGCCCATAGATCAGTTTGACACTATCGCGCGGCCTTTGAAATCTCTTCTCAAGCCGTTCGTTCAAGTCATCTGAATATTGTCGCATGCGCTCGACATTGGGATGAACCGCAAAGATAGCTTCAGCATGCTTAGCAGCAAAATCTCGACCTCGATCAGATGATCCGGCTTGCCAAAAAACCGGTCTGCCCTGAGGCGATGGGAAACAAAATGATCGGCCTTTACAGGCAAAGAATTCACCCTTAAAGTCAATCTCTTTGACTTTTTCAGGGTCAGCAAATATGCCACTTTCCTTGTCAGCAATAATTGCGTCAGCATCCCAAGAGTCCCATAGCTGGCAGCACAAGTCGATGTATTCCTCCATGCGGTCATAGCGCCTAGAACGGTCAGTCATGTCCGCCCCATAGGCATCCCACTCGCTTTTTGAGTAAGAGCTGACAATGTTCCAGGCGACTCTTCCACCAGAAAGGTGATCCAGGCTGGAAAGGCGTCTCACCATTGAGTAAGGGTGCTCAAAAGCAGTAGAAAGCGTGAGACCAACGCCTAAATGCTGAGTAGCAGTCGTGATAATCGGGACAATTGTCGAGGGCTCATGGGTCGGACATTGAACGGCATACTTAACACAGGCATCTGAGCTTTTTTCATAGTTATTGTAAGGAGCAAGCTCATCAGCAATAAACATGCCGTCAAACATGCCTCTCTCCATCGTTCGAGCCATGTGTTGCCAATAGGCTGGCTGGCTCCAATCCCAATTCACTTTGTCTTTAGGATGTCGCCACATTCCGGTTGCATGACTATTGACGCCATGCTGAATGAATCCCAACAAGTGCATTTTCTTTTTGTCTGACATAGCCTTATCATCTCCAGGTTAATAAGTGAGTGGCGGGAAGGGGCGAAAAGTCGTAATGTCTCTGTAGTTTCAGACAAGCATTAGAGACTTCAAGAAACTAATCGAACACGCATTTTTCGCTAGCTTGCAACTGCAGAGGCGAGTTCCAACAAAGAATTTTTCAATCTCTCATTAATTTCAGCGTCTAGAATTATGCCGCCTTCTGCTGTTTTCTCCATTTGCGAGTCGAGGATAAATATGCCTCTCAAAATATTGGTCGCCCCCAAAACACCAAAAAGAGGTTTCATTGCATATTCAATCGAGAGCAAATGAGTAATCGTGCCGCCAGTCGCGATCGGCAATATGGTTTTGCCCGCAAACGCATATTGGGGCATCAAGTCAAGCAATGCTTTTAGTACCCCCGTATACGAAGCTTTATACACGGGGGTTCCGACCACAATGCCATCGGCTTGTTCAATCAAAAGCTGGGCCTTTTTGAGGGCTTCACTCTCAAAGTTCGCGTAAACCAAGTCTTCAGGGGGAACATCTTTCACAGATAATGAAGAAACATCCATCGATTGCTCTTCCAAAGTAGCAGCACATAGCCTTAAAACGGCAGAAGACCTCGATGTGCCAGATGGGCTACCTGCGATAGTCAAGATTTTCTTCATTCGTAATTCATCTCCTCAGTCATAATGTCAATGGTGCTGCTTTGCTGACTTAGAATGGCTCAACAAAGTATTTCGAATTTTCATTTTTGGAGTTCAAAATTTCCATGTATTCTCCAAATTTTTCATCCATAAAATAGCTCTGAGAAAGTTCATTTGAAAAACCAATTTGCTGGAAATGATAGTCTAAGTCCAGCGCATTATAGACGAGCCGTAAAAAATAGTCGTCCATCCAGAAATCAACATCAAATTTAGTGATTTCATACTTTCCTTCAAGTCTCCGATTGAGCGTTTTTAACAGCCAAGACCACTGAGGTTTCAAAGTTGGTTCAATTCGCGATCCAAAGGATACCGAAAAGAACCTCAGCGCTTGCTCAGTGTTGATACTGGTTAGCTGACTCAACTGTTGAAGCGCACTAATTTGGTCTTCTAAAAACCATTGGTTGGCAATAATCAGGTCATGCAAATAGGCGATCACAAATTCAGGATTTTCGCGAATGAACTGGGATCTGCAGACAATCCCCCTTAGAGAAGGTATCTTTAAAACTTTGCACTCATCCTGATCAAGAATTTTCGAAAAATTGTGTTCTTCTAACAAAAGTCCGTAGGATTTACAACAGACATGAGCGTCAATATTGCCATTCAAAAGGCTATTGCTAGCCGTCCTGGGATCCTCATCAATCAGAAAACAATCAGAACTCATATCGATGCCATAGGCATCGAGTAGTGTTACCAGAAATCTGTGTGAATTCGAACCGAAAAGCGTTGAGATTCTTTTTCCTCTTAAATCCTGAATTGAAGAAATGCTTGACTTCCTGGGGACAACAATACTGTTGTCCCTACCTAAAAGGTTATAAGAGGCTATTGCCACGAGTTTTGAGTGGAAATTGAGCCCATCAAAAAAAGCAGACCCATTATTGAGTAAAGACATGTCATCCATGATGCAAATGTCTAACTCAGACTTACTCATCTGCCGGCTCATGGCCTCACCAGATGAATAGAGATTAATATCGATTTCAAAATCTCGATAAATCTTTAGATCATTGAGCGGCTTAGAACTCAGCAATGAAAACTTCAAAGAATTAGAGATATATTTAACCCCATATGAAGCGATTAACTGGCCGATGGAATCTCTTTGAACGCCGATCCTGAGAACTTCTGCCCTACCAGAGTGCACCTGTGGCATGGGAACTTTTCTGGTAGCTCGCTTTTCAGATTCATCTTGATCAAGACGGAAACTGCGAACTAACCCCTCAGCAATTACTAACAACTCACTAAAGGGGGGAACATGGATATAAACCCCAAGCTCACTGGCATCGTAAATCGGAGTGCAGTCAACCTCACGTTTATTCTGAAAGTCAGCCATACAGAACTCGGGAAGTATCGTTGTCCCTTCCTGTTCCAAGAGACGATCAACGAGTTCTTCATAACTATCTACTTGAATCGCGAGCTCAAGATACTTTTGCTCAATTGCTCCGCTTCTGAGGAGTTCTTGAGCTAATTCTTTAAGGAGCAGCAAGCCCTGGAACTCTATCTCTTGAATTTTGATAGAATCTAGCCCCTCTGGCTTATTTTTTTTGCCAAACTCTAATAACGCAAACCGATAGGTCTGTAGCCGATTACAAGGATGTTCTTCCTTATATGCAGACGTGCTGTTGATAACGAGTTCAAGGGGGGTTGAGTGGGTGTCTGAAAAGAACTTATTGCCATTGGCTTCAACAGGGCAAATCTCCTTATTCGGAAAACACATTGAGAAGCGATCGCGAAACTGATGAAACCAGGCGGCAGAAAGCAGTGGAGAAATCCCAACGACAATCTTTTCACCTAGAGAGTCTACGGGCCTCGCGATTTCCTGCTGTAAGCCTTCTAAATCCTCATAGACATGGACTGATCGAGAAATAATCCTTTTGCCATTATTGGTGAGGTGGGCCGAGCCTGGCGATCGCGTCAGCAACGGACAGCCAAAGTAATCTTCAAGCTGCTTTATCTTTTTGCTAATTAATGCTTGGCTGTATCCCAACTTTTTAGCAGCATGGGAAAAACTTCCACAGTCATCGACAGCCTTGAGAATCCTAATGTGGTTAAGCGTGATATCGCCTAGTTTCATTGAATTGCAAAACACTCACTCTATACGGCTGAAGGCTGATCCTTTCAGCTAGAGCCATTGAAATCAAAGAACTCTAGCGATAAGAACCTATCGATCAATTGCTCTGGTCAGAGGCTCCTTTACCTCTACGGAAGCATCAGAATGAGTGCTTTGAAAGTCTCGAATATCTCTGGACATACAGTAAATGCCTGCCATGGG
>CALCPB010000232.1 GCA_937897665.1 uncultured Halomicronema sp.
GCTTGTGTAACAGGCTAATGGTGTTGCGTACGGCGGTGAGGCTGCCAAACACCATGTGCTGCACGGTTTCGTGCTGGTACTCGGGTAAAAAATCAGGCTGGCGCTTGGGCGCATTAGCACCCTGGTTTGGTTCTTGAAACATGGTTCTGGTTTCCTTGGATTGTAGGTGAATGATCCGCCGGTTCAGGGCTTTCGGGGATGAAAGCGGCTGAATGGCAGGGAAGAAACCAGAACTAAAAAGCCCTAGCAACCCCGCAAAAAGTAGTGCAAAGTAAGGTCGCTAGGGCATAATTGCCCTAACTCACAGACTGCTTACTCAGTTTGGGAGCTAGCCGTCGGTTAGGTGGTGGTACACCTGCCGATGGCGCCGAGGCTATTTAGTTCTGTAGTTAGGTCACGAGTGAGTCACGACCATTGAGAAAGCATAATAGACCGTTCTCGATATCGTCAAGCAAAAATTGTTACACATCGATAAAGCCTTTTAGGGCCGCGACCACCGGTTTGACAACGGGGTGTGCGATCGCTTCTTCGAGGGCGGTGCTGCCACCTTCTTTGAGGGCATTTATCACTCGGGCTTTGAGGGTGGGGTTTTTATCCACGGCTTCGACTACTTTGGCGGGCATCATGGCTTTGTCTGTCGGTTTGGTTGGGTCGTAGTCGTTTTCGAGCTGGGTAAGCAGGGTTTTGATGTCTTTAGCGGCTTGGGTTAGGTCCTGACTGTGGTTGATCTGGGTGTTGATTTTGTCGCGCATGACCTTGTCGCCTGCGATGTTGTCGCCGGCACCATGCTGGTGGATAGTGTTGCCCATGGGTGATTCTCCTGGTGCGTTGAATTCTCTTGAGGGGGGTAAATAAACTAGCTTTAGGAGCTGATCGTTACGAAGTGGCAACATCGCGTAGGTTTGGCCATGGTCATCGCTAAACTCGACCTCGTAAACGTCCGGTGCTAGCTGCTCAACTAAGGTGCCAACCTGGCCTGCGTTGAGATTATGTTCCGGTAAAGGGGCCTTGAGGGCTACTACATCGAGTAACTGTAGGCGCACTAATGTGTTAACCATAGGATTTACCTCAAGATATAGCAGCTAATAAGGCGGGGAAACGTTTCAGTGACCCGGACAATCCAGACTGTGCGCAGGCCGTATTTTGCTGGTGGTTAGCAGAAAAATCAACCGTATAGCGTTGGCCATAGTCGTCGAGGTTGCTAAGGATAGCTTCGTGGGTCTGAATACCTTCAAGAATAAGCGCTTTCAGTATATCTAAGTCATTGCTCGTTAGCCCTAGGATAGCGTTAAATAATCGAGCTTTGTGTTTGCCTCTGTGGTGTTCGGGGTTCAGACAATAATCCTTGAGTTTGGCGTTATCGATAAAGGCCGTTGCTGCATTGGGTAGCTGCATCGCGTTGGAACGTTGCTACATAACTGTTTTATTCCCTTCCACTAAGTCCCCGGCAACATTATCGCCATTTCCCTGCTGAATAATCTTGGTTCGTTTGTCAGTTATTGAGATAGTTAGACCGTCATCAGAGTGAGCCATATCTATCCCTTTTTGTTTCAGCTGCCGAGTTTCGATAGGCTCATAGCCATCAAGCAGCTGACGTAGATTGAGTCTGAGCTTGAGTTCGCCGATTACTTTGTTTTGTTCGCCCATATCTTCTAGTCCGAGGAGGTCCTGATAATTTAATGGTGGATAGTCAGGATGACCAGGGACTGGGACATGCTCAGTGGGTTTAGCAAAGTTTGCATGGATCGTCTTAAACCCGTCTCGGATGATGGCAAGAAACTGACGGCGCGTGGATGCTCTGCCACTGACGGCGATAAATAGTTTGTTGTCAGCAGGGTCGGAAATGATGCAGGCGATATAGTAAACTTCCTAGACTTCGGTGTAGGCGATCAAGACCCCGCTGCGCAAGTAGGTTTGTTTGTGAATCTTGTCGTGAGTGAGGACGATAAAACGGGAGATAACGCTGTCGGGTAAGACCGTGTAGTGATACTGAAACTCTAAAGTGTCGCCCTCTAGTTCTGTCTCTTCAGGTTCTTCTTTGGGGAGAATGCCAGGGATGAGATATCGAGGCGGCTGACATTCGGGTAGCTTAAAACAGAGCTGAAACTCTTTCATTAGCTCAATAAGGTAATCGTGGCGATGTACCGGATAGCGATCGGTGGTTAAAATGCGACTGAGATCGGCTAGGGTCAGCTGCCCTTTTGCTTTTATTTTCAAATCGTCATCGCTCAGTAGGGTATAGATGCCCTTAGTTACCCAGTCAGGATTGAGGACGTTGGTATATTTCAGGAGGGGATGATCGCTGTAGTTGAGCACAAGGCCCAGATTGTGTAATAGACCAATCAGCTGAGTTTGATCCGTTTCAGCTTCGATACCCTGTTGCTCACAAATGTTTTCGTATTTAGAGTATTTAATAAAGTCTCGATCCAGGTTTTCTAGCTGTTCTTTGACTTCAAACCATGAAAGGGGCAGCTGAGTATAAAATTCTTTATTATTCCCTACATCATCAATAATTGGCTGGTTTAGCTCTTTAATGCCCTCACCTTCTTTACAAGAGGTTTCGAGTATAGCTTTGATATTGGGATATTTTTCCCGCAGGGCCTTGCGATTGATATCGAGGGGTTGTTCGTCACGTTTGTTGCCGACAATAATGACTGGAGACTCGTCCCCAAAGCTTTGAATGAGCTAGAGCCAGAAGTCGAGGCGACTTTCCTCTCCGCTGGTGCGACAGTTACAGACAAGCAGATAGAGACTGCGCTTAGTAAGGAAAAACTGATGAGTGGCATGGTAGATCTCTTGACCGCCAAAGTCCCATACGTTGAGACGAACTTCTTTGGTATTGACCGTGATATGCCAATCAGAAACGCTGAGGCCGTCGGTCTGGGCTTGATTTTTATTAAAGCTGTTGTTGACGAGGCGGTTAATAAGGGAGGTTTTACCAACACTGCCCTGGCCAACGAGAATAAGTTTGGCTTCATTAAGCGGACGCACCTCGCCGCTGCGGAGCTGACGGCAGTAATTAAAGATGCCTGCAGCTGAACCAGGATTTT
>CALCPB010000233.1 GCA_937897665.1 uncultured Halomicronema sp.
CTGCTTGGACATATGATTTAGCCCTACTCTCAACCCAGGTCAGTTGAGGTCTGCCCTGAGCTAGTCGCAGGGCAGTCGAAACCGCATTAATGGGTACGTTATGGGAGAGCAGATTTCTGAGGCGCCAATGGATACTGCTTTACTTCCCCGACTGATCAGCCCTGAGTCACCGCCGAGTACTGGCACGTTCGCCCCCCTATTCTGGTTCGGTAAATATCAAGGCTTCGCCACCGGTGGGGTAACTCCCCCAAGGCATCTAGCAAGATATCGAGATCAACCAGCGAGGCAGCGGCAGCAGATTCACTTCGCGCCTTAGATTTTGATTGAATAATTTTAGAAACGAAATTTTATCCTTAATTCTTCAAAAAAAATGAACAGAGCGCCGCGATCTTTGTTAAATTATGTGAATACGCTCTCAGATTAAATGCTGGGTAGAGATTATTTGCAGAACTTTTATTTATGTACTCCTCTATATCCTGCTTGCCTTTGAGCGACTTTCGTAAGATCATTCGGCTCTCCCTACTGCCGTTTAGCAAAGATTCTTTGTACAGTTTCTTTACAGAGGTGCCGAGTCTGTCACTGACAGGCGTCCATCTCTTTAGCTAGGCAGCTTTAGTTAGATAGCTATTCCAGTCCAGGGAGTTTGCTCCCTTACACACAACACCAACCGGGGCTATGTTTGAGCACTTCACCAACACTGCAATTGCCGTCATCATGAAGGCGCAAGAAGAAGCTCGCCGCTTGCAGCACAACTTTGTCGGCACTGAGCAACTTCTCCTCGGCCTCCTGAGAGAAAACTCTAGTTTGGCTTTTACGGTCCTAACTGAGTTTGGCATCAACCTCTCGGATGCTCGTAACGAAGTCGAAGCCATCATTGGTCGAGGCAGCGGCAACCCACCTTCTGAGGTGCCCTTTACCCCAAAGGTAAAGCAAGTTTTTGAAACCGCTTTTCAAGAAGCACGCAAGCTCGATGCGTCCTATATCGAGCCCGAACATCTATTACTGAGTCTGACCCAAAGTCAAGAAAGCGTCGCTTATCGGGTGATGGAAAATCTGGGCGTATCACCGAGTAAGGTGCGCACCCGTTTGATCAAAGAGCTGGGCGAAGCGGCCGCGATTCCAGCTGGTGCCAGACCAGAGAGACGGCTGAGCGATCGCCGTCGCAAGAGCAGCGTGCTCGAAGAGTTCAGTACTGACCTCACCGCTAAAGCAGCGGCTGGCCTCTTAGACCCGGTGATTGGTCGACCGACTGAAATTGAGCGAGTGGTGCAAATTCTGGGACGGCGTACCAAAAACAACCCCGTCTTAGTGGGTGAGCCAGGCGTGGGCAAGACCGCGATCGCGGAAGGCTTGGCCCAGCGCATTGTCAACCAAGATGTGCCAGCGACCCTGATGGGTAAGAAGGTATACGCCATTGATATGGGGCTGCTGGTATCGGGAACGCGCTTTCGGGGCGACTTTGAAGAACGCCTGACGCAACTACTCGAAGAAGTGCGCAGTGATGACGACATCATTTTGGTCATTGACGAGATTCACACTCTGGTAGGCGCTGGCTCTCTAGAGGGTGGCATGGATGCTGCCAACATGTTGAAGCCAGCCCTCGCTCGGGGTGAGATGCAGTGTATTGGTGCCACCACCCTGGATGAGTATCGCAAATACATCGAGCGCGATGCCGCGCTTGAACGGCGGTTTCAGCCCATCATGGTGGCGCCGCCCTCAGTTGAGGACACGATTGAGATTCTGCAGGGCATCCGCAGCCGCTATGAGCAGTTCCACCACGTTTTGCTCTCTGACGAAGCGCTGAAAGCCGCGGCTGAGCTCTCTGATCGCTATATCAATGATCGCTTCTTACCCGATAAAGCGATCGACCTCATTGATGAAGCGGGCTCTCGCATTAAGCTGCGCCACCACACCGTCTATCCTTCTGCCGAAATCAAGCAAGAACTGCGGCAGGTCAACCGTGACCTTGAAGCTTCTGTAAACTCTCAAGAGTTTGTGCAGGCGCAAGCATTGCGTGACCGCCAGCGAGAGCTTTTGAAGGAAATTCAAGGCCCTCAGCCCGAGGCAGCGGAAGCCCCGCCGATGACTCAACCCGTAGTCAGCGAAGAAGACATCGCTGAGATCGTGGCTTCTTGGACCGGCGTGCCGGTGACCCGCATGACCGAGTCAGAAGCCGTGCAACTAATGCATCTGGAAGACACCCTGCACGAGCGGGTAATTGGTCAACATGAAGCGGTGGAAGCCGCCGCCCGAGCCATCCGTCGCTCTCGGGTACGGCTAGCCAGCCCTGATCGACCGATTGCCAGTTTGGTTTTCTCTGGCCCCACTGGGGTCGGCAAAACGGAGTTGGCTAAAGCACTGGCAGCATCCATGTTTGGGTCTGAAGAGGCGATGATTCGCCTCGATATGTCAGAGTTTATGGAAAGTTATACCGTTTCTAAATTAGTTGGCTCGCCCCCTGGGTTTGTCGGCTATGACGAAGGCGGGCAACTGACTGAAGCGGTGCGCCGTAAACCTTATTCGGTGATTCTGATGGATGAGATTGAAAAGGCTCATCCCGATGTGTTCAATATCCTGCTGCAACTCCTCGATGATGGTCGTTTGACTGACTCCAAAGGTCGAGTGGTGAGCTTTAAGAACACGCTGATCATCATGACCTCCAACATTGGCTCCCGAGTCATCGAAAAAGGCGGCAGTGGCATGGGCTTTGATAGCACCACCACCGATGAAGCCACTACCCAATACAACAACATCCGCAACTTAGTGCAGGAAGAAATGAAGCAATACTTTCGGCCTGAGCTGCTTAACCGCTTGGATGAAATCATTGTCTTCCGTCAACTGTCTAAAGCAGAAGTTCAGGAAATCGCTGACCTAATGATGGTGGGAGTCAACGCTCGCCTGGCAGAACGGCAAATCACGGTGTCTGTCACCGATAGCTTCAAAGATAAGCTGATCGAAACTGGCTACGACCAGCGCTACGGCGCTCGGCCGATGCGCCGAGCGATCTCGCGACTTGTTGAAGATGCTCTAGCAGAGGCCATTCTAGGCGGCATTTTAGAAGAGGGCGATACCGTTGAACTCGATGTCGATGAGGCCGGTAAGGTGCAGGTGCATCGCCAGCAGGAGCCAGCTCTAGCGGGCGTCAATCGCTAACTTAACGGCCTCAACGATCAAGCTGTCAAAAAGTAAATCCCCTCAGCGTTCACCTTTAACTGACGCTGAGGGGATTTTTATGGGCAGGTTGACAACGACTGACGGCGATTAATAGTCCAGCGTGACGCTATGGAATGAGTCTTGACGATCGCTCGGCTGATCT
>CALCPB010000234.1 GCA_937897665.1 uncultured Halomicronema sp.
AGACGGGATGGGTGGCCAGCGTGCCTCATGCCTTTATTCCGAACTCAGGTTCAATAGAGCCGCGTCGACCCTTAAAAAGGAATGTCGTCGTAGTCGACTTCGGCGTCGGGCTTCGGCGCGGGAGCAGGGGCCGCGCTCGGCGGAGCGCTGGCGACTGCCGATGAAGCCGCAGGAGCATTAGCGGCCGCTGGGGCCGCCGCCGGTTGCGGAATGCTCAAGGTGCTGAGGTCAGACAGACGATGCACGCGCTGAACCGTCATTTCTGCCTGTTTTTCTTTGAAGCCTTCGGGGCGATCGACCGTATTGATGGACAGTCGCCCTTCCAGTAAAACGCGATCACCGGTGTGATACTGCTCCTGAATTTCCTGCGCCAGGTTACCCCAGCCAATCACCTTGAGCCGTTGGGCGGCATCTTCAGCCCGCAGCCCCGGAAAAGCCACCGTCATTTCCGCGATCGCGGTTTGGTTGTCTTGCGTATAGCGCAGTTGGGGCGCAGCAATGATCTCAGCCATTAGCATGCAGTGATTCATGATGCGGTCTCCTGATAGGACTGGTGAATACCTTGCTCTTGTTCAATAAAGGCTAAAACTCGCTGCCGATACTCGTTGAGTTTTTCATCAACCCAGTCGCGATTTTCGCTATTGGCGTAGATGTGAACTAACGGCTCCCCGGCATCTGGCAACACTAAAATCCAGCCATCAATACTCGGATCGAGAATTTTGACGCCGTCAACCAGTTCTAACTGTTCCGCTGGGTGAGTTTCGACCAGGTGACGCATCAAAGCGCCCTTCGCCGTCCAAGGGCAACGCAAGGTTTGGCTGCGATGGGAAATGCGCGGCAAATCTGACCAGATGTGGCCCAGCGTATGCTCTTGAATGGTCAACATCTCGATCAGCTTCGCAATGCAAAACATCGCGTCAAAACCGGGGTGCAGCTGCGGAAAGATAAAGCCCATATCGCTGCTGCCGCCCAAAACCACGTTTTCATTGGCTTGGCAGGCTTCCATCAGAGCAGTGGGGTTGACCTTCGTGCGAATGACGTTGCCATCGTGACGGCGCGCAATGTGCTCGATCGCCCCGGTCGCATGCACGGGCACCACCACAGTGCCCCGTGGGTTTGCCGTGAGCACCATATGAGTAATCAGCGCGGTCAACAGCTCGCCTCGAATCGGCGTTCCCACCTCATCAACCAAAACAAACTGTTCACCATTGGCTGAAACCTGCACACCAAAGGTCGCCTGCAGCGCCTGCACGACCTGACCGAGCTGTCCTAACATCGCTTCCCGCTCAACCGCCGAAACCGCATTTGGTCGGAGACTGGCGTTTAAGACTACGGCATCGCAATCAAACTTACCCAACAGCACGGGTAAGACTGCCCCCGACACTGCGTAAGCGTAATCAATCACCAGTTTAGAATTGCTGTTGCGCACCGCTTCAACATTGAGATGCTCCTCAAATTTAGTGGAGTACACATCAATCACGCGGCTAGGGTAGGTGACCAACCCAATTTCATGAATCTGAGCCCGCCGCAAGTCTTCTTTGAAATAGGCGCCCTCGATCTTTTTCTCTTTTCCCTTAGGGATATCAATACCAATCTCGTCGAAGAACTCGATTAACGGGTGATCAGGGCGTTCGGGATGCAGTCGAATATGCACGCCCCCCGTCACATTTAAGGACGGCATCGCGGCTCGAGCCAAGGGAATCGCTGTCGCTTCAAGGTTTTGAATGTTGATGCCGACCGACATCAAACCGGAAATCAGAGCCCGCGACACCATGCGAGAAATGCTGCGCTGATCGCGCGACACCGTCACGTAGGAGCCCGCTTTGAGCGTTGAACCATAGGCGGCCCCTAACTTCACGGCAAACTCTGGCGTAATGTCGATATTAGCGAGGCCCGATACCCCCCGCTGCCCAAACAGATTGCGCTGGGCCGTATTGCCCCAAATTAGGTTGATGTTCAAAATGGCTCCCGACTCAATTTGTTTATTGGGCCATACTCTCACCTTGGGGCTGATCTGAGCTTCTTCACCCACTGTTGACAACGCCCCGATGACTGCACCCTCTAACACATGGGCACGCCGATCAACGCGGGTGCCGCGCGAGATCACACAGGCCTGGAGGTATGCTTCTTCGCCAATGATGGCCCCATTCCACACAATTGAGCGTTCGAGCTGAGCATCATTGCCGATCGTGACGTTGTCGCCAACCAGCGTCCCCGCCCGGAGCTTGGTGCCGGCCCCAATGCGACAGTTGTCGCCAATCATCACCGGCGGCTCGATTTCGACCGTGGGATCAATTTCGGTGTTGGCACCGACCCAGAGCCCTGGCGATCGCTCGGGGTAGTATTCCAGCTCCATCTTGACTTTGCGATCAAGGATGTCGTACTGCGCTTCTCGATAGGCGTCGAGGTGGCCGACATCACACCAATACCCCTCAGCGACATAGCCATACATCGGTTCCCCTTTGGCGAGCAGTAGGGGAAACAGGTCTTTAGAGAAATCGGTTTCCTGATTGCTGGGTAGATACTCCAGCACTTCGGGCTCCAAGATATAAGTCCCGGTATTCACCGTATCGGAGAAAATTTCACTCGTTGAGGGCTTTTCGAGAAACCGCTGGATGCGATTGTCACTATCCGTGATCACGACGCCAAACTCGACCGGATTGGGCACGTGGGCCAGCACAAGGGTGGCTTTTGACCCTTTCGCCTTGTGAAAGCGCACTGCCTCCTGCAGGTCAAAGTCAGTGATGCCATCACCACTAATCACCAAAAAGGTCTCATCCAGCAGCTCTGCAATATTTTTGACGCAGCCCGCTGTGCCTAAGGGCTGATCTTCTTCCACCGCGTAGGTCATCTGCACGCCAAACTCGCTGCCATCTTGAAAATAGTCGCGCATGACGTCGGGCAAATAATAGAGCGTCGCGATCACTTCATCGACACCGTTGCGCTTGAGGAGATTAATAATGTGCTCGGCAATGGGGCGATTCAAAATCGGCACCATGGGCTTTGGCAGGTCACAGGTTAGGGGTCGTAACCGGGTGCCCGAACCACCGGCCATTAGTACTGCACGCATTAGATTCTCCTCGTACTTTTAAAAGGGCATATCGCTAAAATACTGAACGCAATGAAGGAGCACATGACGAAGGCATTCACACCATTGCAATTACCGCACCTCAAGAATTAGCGGCAAAATTTGTCAGTATTTTTGATCATCGTTGGCTAACGTCACATCTACCGAATAGCATAGACGGATTTGCGTCGCAGTCTGGGACACAACGGTTGACCCAGGGACGCACACGCTCGAATGACGATTCGTCTTGTGGCAGCATTACAGGGGTGTCGCTGCTATTTTAAAGGGTAAGGGAAACAAAACCTGTGAGGTCGAGAAAACA
>CALCPB010000235.1 GCA_937897665.1 uncultured Halomicronema sp.
GGCCATCGAACAAGAGCGCACCGAGGCAGCGATATCAGAGCTGCATTGTCAAACCTACAAGGTTAGCCGGGGAGGGGCAAATGGGGTGGGTTGAACCACTCTCAGCGAGAGGATCGACACCCACCCCGCTTGTGGCAACCCTCCCCATAGAGGATAGTCGCTTCAACCGGTTGGTAAGCCTGCCTCATGCCCTTTATCCCGGACTCAGGTTACTTAAGGCAGTGGCTCCAAAAATAGCGCCCTCGACCTTCTGGATTTGGCAGTGCCAAACGTCGACAGAAACCGGTCTGTCCTAGAAACATCGTCAAAGCTCAGATCCCTTAAGTCGAGACTGCTTATAGCGATCGCGAATAAGCGGCAGGAGCAATCTCGGGTTGAGACGATGAACCGGCAAGCAAGACATCGCGAATAAATCGAGCGGCGGCTCGTTGGGTCAAATTGCCCACGATGCGCTGTCCCATGTCGCGAGTTTCGGGTTTCACCAAGACCTGCGGCAGTTGACGCGCTAGCAAACTGGCATCAAATCCGTTGCTTTGGCGCAGCATATCCACAATGCGCAGAATGCGGTTGAGGTTACTGTCGTCATCTTTAGCTGCCACTGGCCCGGTTGAGGCGGCCGCCATGTCGTCTGCAGAACCCCAGCCTAAGCGCCGCTGCACCGATTGCTGAACGGTTTGCACCATGTTTTGTCCCAGGTGATCGAGTTCTTTAGCCACTTCATCAGCAATGCGATCGCGAATAAATTCACCTCGCTCTGAGAATAAAAACTCGACCGTCTGATCGACCATCCGCTCCATGTCATAGTCGTCACTACTCCCCGCATTTCTCAGCAAATTCTCCAGCCGATTCCAGCGAAACTCACCGTCTTTAAAGAGCAAATCTTGCAGAGAACCGCGCAACTGTGGTGAGGAATCAGTCAACAGCCGTTTCGCGACGTAGGGATAGGCCTTGCTTAACACCTTGAACTCAGGATCAACGTTGATCGCGATGCCTTCCAACGTGACGAGAGAGCGAATAATCAGCGCGTAGTAGGCGGGCACCCGAAAGGGATACTCGTACATCAACGCCGAAAACTCATCCGTAATACTTTTGAAGTTCAGCTCAGCGACGCTGGCCCCCAACGCGTTGCTAAAGACCTCCGTTAAAGCCGGAATAATCGGGGTGAGATCGGTTTCGGGCGTCAAAAACTCGAGCTTGACGAACACACCTGCCAGCCCTTCAAAAACTCGGTTAAACATGTCAACCACGGCTTCGATCACGCCGTAGCGCTGATAAGGCTTGACCTCACTCATCATGCCGAAGTCGAGATAAGCCAGCTTGCCATCGGGGGTCGCCAGCAGATTGCCCGGATGCGGATCTGCATGAAAAAATCCATGCTCTAGCAGCTGCCGCAGCGAACATTGCACCCCCACATCAATCAGGTAAGTGGCGTCAATGTTCTGACGCTGGAGTTCATCTAATTGGGTCAGTTTGGTACCGTCAATCCACTCCATCGTCAGCACCCGACGAGCCGTATAGTCGCCGTAGATGCGGGGCACGTAAATGTCTTTGAGATGGCCATACAGCTCGGCGAAGCGAATGGCATTTTCACCCTCATGGGTGTAGTCCATTTCTTCAAAAATGCGAGCGCCAAACTCATCCATGATGGCGACGAGGTCACTACGAATGCGACTGACATTGTTCGTCGCCCATTGAGCTAATCGACGGAGAATGTACAGATCCAAGGCAATGCGCTGGGCCAAGCCCGGACGCTGCACCTTGACCGCCACGGTTTCCCCCGTTTTGAGGCGACCTTTGTAGACTTGGCCCAACGAAGCCGCAGCAACGGGATTCGGCGATAGCTCAGCATAGACTTCAGCGGGCGGTGCGCCGAGTTCTTCTTCGATATAGCGAAAGGCCACCGCATTGGGAAAAGGGGGCAGCTGATCTTGCAGACGGGTCAGCTCGTCCAGATAAATCGGCGGCACCAAATCGGGCCGAGTCGATAGAGCCTGGCCGATCTTGATATAAGCCGGACCGAGATCGGTCAACAGTTCTCGCAGCCGCTTCGCCTGCCGCTGCTGCGTGGCGTCAGAAACGGTGCCACGACGGTTCCACCAAACCCCAGTCAAAAAGGTAACAAAGGGCCAAACGATGGTGAACAGACGGCCAATGACCTTGGGCCAGCGCCCTTGATAGTGGGCATTAATGGCGTCGGGATCGTAGGCAAAATCTTCAAAAGGGTCGAACTTGCGCGGCGATCGCGACGGCTTCGGAGTCAAATGAGTCGGCGGTGCTGCGGCCCGATCGGGGAGCGTCTCTTCAACGTCTACTACAGTTACAGTGCGAGGTGAGGGAGTGGTCTGTGTCACCGTCACGGCCCCTTAAAATATTTTACCTTTCTTAACTATTGTAATGAGTTTGCGCCATAACCACCGGTAGAAAAGCCCGACCCTGCTTGAAATGGTTCATCCGTACTTTTTTGCGATAGTTTAAGAAGGGATCATCCGGCTCTGCTGGGCGATCGGCTTCGACCACACTGGCAGCTGCCGAAGAATGGCATCGAGCCTGCCTGGGGATTGCCGATCTGAAACTTGTGCAGGCAGCGGCCACAGTTACCCGAGTACAAACTCCCCCAATGCGCAATTCGCCGCTCCGGCAGTCAGGAAATGCCCGAACAATTCGTGCCATAGTGTCTTTGGATTGTTCATCAAGGCTGCTGATGCGGATATCAAGTTTTGGGAGAGCTGCTCCAACATTGCTCCCAGATTGCCGCGAATTGCGACTGCTACCCCCCGACAGAGCACCGTTCTGTTCTGAGGATATGATTGAAGCGCAGAACCCTTGGCTACCGGCGGCGATCGCCTAGCCAGGGGCTTGGTTCCTGACCCCGATTCGCATTCTCGCCCTCAGTAAATCGTCCCCATGCTGGTTGCTCTGAAGATAGAAAATTTCGCCCTCATTGACCATCTAGCATTAGAGTTTCAGGCTGGGTTAAATGTGCTGACCGGCGAAACCGGTGCGGGCAAGTCAATCATGCTGGATGCGCTAGATGCCGTTTTGGGCGGGCGCGTTAGTCAGCGCATGATTCGAGCCGGCGAAAAACGCGGCGTGATTGAAGCCACCTTTGCCGTGACGGATCGCACTCGACAATGGCTCGAAGCGCACGAAGTCCCACTGACGGGTGATCGCCTCGTGTGCACACGGGAACTGACGGCAGGTAAAAATACCGTACGCAGCCGCTCGCGGCTGAATGGTGCCACGGTTAATAAACCTCAGGTTGAAGCACTGCGGCTGCACTTGGTCGAAATTACGGCGCAGGGCCAAACCCTGCAGGTGGGCGACCCGCAAATGCAGCTGTACTGGCTTGATGGCGTGGGGGGAACCGCGATCGCTCAGCAGCGTCAGGTTGTAGCGACTCAATACGAGGTCATGGTCGAGGCGCAAACGGCCTTAGAGCGCCGGCGGCGGGCCGAGCAGCAGCGCCAAGATCAGCTCGACCTGTTTGACTATCAGTGGCAGGAATTAAGCGCTGTCGGCCTAGCAGATCCCAACGAGCTGATCCAGCTGGAGCAAGAGCAGCAGCGGCTGAGTCACGCGGTGGAGCTGCAGCAACAAAGCTATCAGGTCTATCAGCGACTCTATGAAAACGACCAAGATGGTACCGCCTGCGCCGATTTGCTCGGTCAGGCGGTACAAACCTTGGAAGACATGCTGCAGTACGACAATACCGTTGAGCCGATTCTCGACATGGTGAATGAGGCGCTCGCGCAAATTGAAGAAGCCGGTCGCCAAATCAACACCTATGGCGAAGACATGGAGACCGATCCGCAGCGACTGCAAGAGGTGCAGACCCGCATGAGTCAGCTCAAGCAGTTGACTCGCAAGTACGGCAAGACGCTGCCCGACCTGATCGACTATACGCAGGAAATTCAAGCTTCATAGGCTCTGCTTAATGGTGAGGGTCAGTCATTAGAGGCCCTGGAAGCCGCTCAGCAAGCTGCTCAAGCCGCTCTGGCCAAAGCCTGTCAAAAACTGACGAAGCTCCGGCAAAAGGCCGCTAAGGAATTAGAAGCCAGTTTGATTGAGGAACTCAAGCCTCTAGCGATGGAGCGGGTGCAGTTTCAGGTCAGCCTCACCCCCACTGAGCCCACGATCACAGGCGCTGATAAGATTCAGTTTCGCTTCAGTCCCAATCCGGGAGAACCGCTGCAGCCCTTAGCCGAGACGGCCTCTGGCGGCGAAATGAGCCGCTTTTTACTCGCCCTCAAGGCGTGTTTATCGCAGCTAGACGTTGTGAATACGCTGGTGTTTGACGAGGTTGACGTTGGGGTGTCGGGGCGAGTGGCTCAGGCGATCGCTGAAAAGCTACACCACCTGGGGCGATCGCAGCAGGTGGTGTGTGTGACCCACCAGCCGATGGTGGCCGCCATGGCCGATGCCCATTTTCGAGTCGGCAAAGAAGTGATTGAGCAAGCAGCGACTGGCGCTAGCAAGAGATCTAAGGCAAAAGGTAGCAGTGCCAACGACGCGACCTCCGAAAGAACAGTGGTCAGAGTGACACCCTTAGATGACGCCATGCGTCGCGACGAACTGGCGCAGCTCGCAGGCGGGCAGTCACACCAAGATGCCCTCTCATTTGCCGATGCATTGCTGAAGCAGGCCAAGAGTTTGCGGCAGATGTGACCGATTTTGGCCAGTTTGGCAGGATGCGATCGCTGGCGACGGATTGCAAGCAAGAAGCTATAAGGTAATGTTTTGAATGGCAATTTGTCCTCAATTCGCAGCGCCCATGCATTTTCCACTGCTCTTAACCGAAGCCGCCCTCGAAGATCCCCTCATTGAGGAAGGACTGCGGAGATTTCTGCTCGTGCTGTCAGTGTCCCTCGGAGTAGCCACCCTCTCAAGAGCGCTGAGCTGGTTACGCAACATTCCCTATACGTTGCTATTGCTGTTGGTTGGTTTGGGATTAGCGACGATTGATGTTCGCCTAATCA
>CALCPB010000236.1 GCA_937897665.1 uncultured Halomicronema sp.
ACAGGACTTTGCGATGGCTACTCGCATCGATCAGATGCGCTAGCTCACGTCCTGTAGCAGTCAGATTGCATCGGGCCAAACTAGGCGGTGGAGCTGTGCCAGATCTTTTTGGTGTCCATGGGCTAGTGTGCTCGAAATAGATCTGCTAGTATCAGTGTTGTGATAAGTAGTGTGTGGTTTATCCACGGCTACATGAGTGATTACACAACGGCTTAGGCTTTTTCGTCTAAGCGTTTTAAACCTTTATCTCAAGGTGTGAGGAGAAAAGAAGGTAATGTCTAACAAACTGTGGAAAGTACTGCTAGCTAGCCCCGCTGTTTTGGGGTTGGGCTTTGCGAACCCGGCAAATGCTGAAACTACCAGCATTGACGCTCTAGAAGCGAATCAAGACAGCGTTCAACTGGCTCAAGTTAGCACTGTTGATGAGCTGGTCGATGTTGATCCGACTGCTTGGGCTTTCAGCGCCCTGCAAAGCTTGGTCGAAGACTACGCTTGTATTGAAGGTGACTTTGGCACCAACACTTTCCGTGGCAACCAGTTCATGACTCGCTATGAGTTTGCTGCTGGCTTGAACAAGTGTTTGGATTCCATCCGCTTTTTGATTGGCGAAGGTCTCGATGCTGAAACCCTAGCCACCATTCAGCGCTTGCAAGAAGAGTTTGCTGCTGAATTGGCTACCCTGCGTGGTCGTGTAGATGCGCTCGAAGCTGAGACTGCTGAGCTGCGTGCTCAACAGTTCTCCACAACCACCAAATTGCGTGGTCAAGTCGATGCGAACTTGGTTGTTCCTTTCGACAACTTGGGTGGCGGCAGCGATGACGACAGCACGACCTTCAACGCACGTGCTCGTTTGAACTTTGATGCTAGCTTCACTGGTGATGATCGTTTGCGCGTACGCTTGCAGTCTGGTGACGATAGAGGGGCTCTAGCTGCAGCTGGCGGCTTAGCCAACTCTAGTAACGAAAGTGAATTCGGTGTCGTAGATATCGATGACCTGTACTACAGCTTCGGTGTCGGTGATAACCTCGACTTCATCATTGCTGCTAATAGCATCGCCACTGATGACTTTGTAACCAGCACTATCGTTCCGTTCGATGGTCCTAGTGTGGCTGACCCCGGTGGTCCTCTGCTTTATGACTTTGACATGGGCGGCGGCGGCTTCGCTGTCGGTGGTAGCTTTGGTATCGGCGACAACTTTGTCAGCGACGCCGGGTACTCGGGCGACCAAGGCGGCAGCGGCACCAATGATCCTGATGATGGCGGTATCTTCGGTGCTGATTCTCAGTCCTATATCGTTCAAGGTAGCTACATCAGCGATGGCTTCTTTGACTTAGGTTTGGCTTACCTGCATGGTAACGATGGTGGCGACAACGACTTCACCGACACCTTTGCAGCACTGCTCAACCTCGATTTCAACGGCTTCTTCGTAGCAGGTACCTTCGCTTTCCATGACAATGGCGATGATGATGACACCTCCTTCATGGTCGGTGCTGGTTTCAGCGACTTCTTGATCGAAGGATCTGATGTCGGTGTTTACTACGCTAACTTGCCTGACTACGACGATGATCCCTACATGATTGAGGGTTACTGGGGTATTCCGGTCAATCAGTTCTTGACCTTAACCCCTGCCATCATCTACGGCAACATTGACGCTGGTGGTGATGATGACAACTTCTACGGTGCCCTGCGCGCTACCTTTAGCTTCTAAGCAGCCTCTGCTACTTAGCTAAGTTAATTGCTTGAAAAAGGCTCCGGGTTTCCGGAGCCTTTTTTGTTGGCATCATCTGTGCCAACCCTTGAGATGCGATGGCTTTTACCCCCCGGCAGATTGAGCAATTCGTCACTGAGAAAGGTACTAGAGATTCGCAGAAGTCCCCTGATTTAGCGAAACTCTAGGAATCCTGCAAACCCGACCGGAGAACCGGAGTTATACTAAGAACATCGCTTTCTATACCTCAAATATCTTGTGGAACTGTCGAGTAAAAGTGAATACGCGCTGTTAGCTCTGTTAGAGCTAGGCAGAGGCTTTGCCCAGGGTGAGCCGATGCAAATTCGGCAGATCGCAGCGCAACAAAATATTCCCGATCGCTATTTAGAACAGCTCTTAGCCACCCTGCGACGAGCCGGCATCGTTCGCAGTCAACGCGGTGCTAAAGGCGGTTATTTATTGGCGCGATCGCCCTGGCAGATTACGCTCTACGACGTGGTGAGCTGCATCGAAGGCTTTGATAGCAGCAAAGAACCCCCAGCTACGCCCCAAACGTCAGAAGGCTCAGTTATCGCTGAAGTTTGGCAAACCGCTCGACAGGCCGCTGAAGACGTCTTGCAAAAGCAAACGCTGCAAGACTTAGTCGATAAATGTAAGGCCAAACAGCAAGTTGACTTGATGTACTATATTTAACGCTTATGCGGATCGCCGAAAATATTACAACGCTGATTGGACGGACGCCCCTCGTGCGACTGAACCGCATCCCTCAGGCAGAGGGCGTGCAGGCCACCATTGTGGAGAAGATAGAGGGCATGACCCCGACAGCGTCGGTCAAAGATCGCATTGGCATCAACATGATCAATGCTGCCGAAGCCGAGGGTAAAATCACGCCCGGTCAAACCACGCTGGTTGAACCCACCTCTGGCAACACGGGTATCGCGCTAGCCATGGCGGCAGCCGCTAAGGGCTATCGGTTGATTTTAACTATGCCGGAAACTATGAGTGCCGAGCGGCGGGCCATGCTGCGGGCCTTTGGGGCACAGCTCGAACTCACACCTGGGTTAGAAGGCATGTCAGGCTGTATTCGCTGTGCGCAACACTTGGTGAATACGCTGCCAGATGCTTACATGTTGCAGCAGTTTTCGAACCCAGCTAATCCGGCAATTCACCGGCAAACCACTGCCGAAGAAATTTGGTCAGATACAGACGGCACCGTCGATATGGTGATTGCTGGGGTCGGCACTGGAGGCACCATCACGGGCATTGCTGAAGTGCTCAAAGCACGTAAACCCGACTTTAAAGCGATCGCCGTTGAGCCAACCAACAGCCCGGTGTTATCAGGTGGGCAGGCAGGGCCGCATAAAATTCAAGGCATTGGGGCGGGATTTGTGCCTGCGGTGCTGAACACTGACATGATTGATGAAGTCATTACCGTGAGTGACGATGACGCGATCGCCTATGGCCGCCGATTGGCACGTGAAGAGGGCCTGCTCTCAGGAATTTCCACCGGCGCCGTTATGAAGGCAGCGGTGGAAGTGGGTAATCGCCCCGAAAACGCTGGCAAGCTAATTGTGATAGTCCAACCCAGTTTTGGCGAGCGATACCTGAGCACGCCCCTATTTCAAGATCCCGAACTGACATCACCGGTCACGCTGTATTAGCGGGGTAAAGCTGGTGGGGGAGATGTTGAAGCCGATCGCGAATCCAGAATGCAGCAGTTGGCAATCGGAATTGCCAGGCTCCTCAGGTCAGCGTTGCCGCCATTCTGAGTGATGCGATTAAAGTGCCGCTGGCAATGAACAGCCCACACCGCCATGCTTACATCCTTCCTCTATCAGACATATCCCTTGGACTCATGCTTGCAGGACAATACAACGCTCAATTGGGGAAATTCAGAACATCTTCGAAAGCTACGTACCGCGTTAAATGAAAACGCCAGCTAAATGTTGCATGAACGACACTACCGGTTACGCATCATTTTGGTCAGGAAGAGATAAGCGCACTAGATGATAAGTGTCTGTGGTTA
>CALCPB010000237.1 GCA_937897665.1 uncultured Halomicronema sp.
ACCGTAAAGGGGTGACAGACCTCGCTGCCAATGGTGGTGGTCAACGTCGTGTCTTGCGTAATTGTGAAGTTACCGGCTTGAACGGGTTGCTGATCAAATAGCGGGAGTGGGCCATCTTCGCTGTTGGCTTCAACAATGGTTTGATTATTATCCGTAAAATTGTCAATGTTGTAAGTCCATAAACCGGCATCGGCTGTTCCAGTCTGATCAACATCGACTACGTCGGCCCCGACGTTGAGGTTGCCCCCTCCATTCCAAACCCCGTTGGCACTAGCAGTGCCGGGGCTTACTGCGCCAGTCGGCGCTTCGTAGGAAACAGTGCCGCCACCATCAAGGTCAAAATTACGCAGAAATAGCTGCTCAGTCGCTGGCCCAACCAAGAAAAACAGCTCTAAATTGATATCCATTCCTTCGTTCTGTTGCAGAGAGCCGATTTGCTGACCAATCAAGAGGTTGTCAATAGGAACAGAAATACGAAATGAATTGTCGTCATTATTGGTTTCAAAAGTCGTATCAGTGCGACCAGACAGATAAAAGCTGCCCGTTTCGCTTCTTACCTGATAATTGCCTGGGGCATTAATCGCCGGAAAACTAAACGTAGACCCTGGCGTTGTCGCAATTGTGCCTGGGCCATTATTAAACTCCTGAGATTGAATGAGTATTCCATTCGGGTCAAATAAGGTAAAACGAGTTGGATCCGTAGTGGCATTGATCTCATCAGTAGCCGGATTATCCGATCCCGGATCTTGGATGCTAATCACGATTGGGCCATTAGCCAGGTCGGCCTCTGTGATACTAATAAAAAAAGTATGAAATCCAGGCGCACCCACCGTATCTGCGGTACCCCCCAAAGCCGTTCCACATGACCCGGTGGCATTATTTCCGGCACCGAGGGTCGTATACCAGTCACCAATGTTGGCACAACGACGGGCACCACTCGTTTGAAATCTCAGATCCAGAGCAGGATCAGGCAAAACAGTATTTTGAGCATTGGCTGGAGCGCCTGACAGGATGGCTAAAAAGATTGTCAATGCGCCGAGTTCACGTTTGCCCAAGCGATCAGAGGCAAGCGATTTCACGCTTTGCGGAAGTCGATCATTGCAAGTCAGCAGCAAGTTACGCATCAGGGCAAACATTGGCAAAGTTTTAAAACTCGTGGATTAAGACAACAATCAAGTGACAGAAATGAGCCAGGATTACTCGATTTGCAGATCGGTTTCGACAGCTTCAAAGATGATCTCGACGCCTTGGGTATCGCTAAACTCAAACTCAACGCGGCGATCGCGGGCGTAATCTAACCGGGTGCTACCGGTGGTGCGGCGCTGAGTTTCCCCCAGGGGGGTGATGCGCATGCGCTCGGGGGCGATGCCCTGCCGCACTAAATAGTCGCGAGCTGCCAAGGCGCGGCGCTCACTCAGGGCCTGGTTGTAGGCGTCACTGGCGCGGGGGTCGGTGTGGCCCCGCAGCTCGACCACGAGCGAGGGGTAGGTGATCATCGCCGCCGCGATTTGGTCGAGAATCTCGGCACTGGCCGCACTGATATTCGACTGATCGAGGGCAAAGTGCACGTTGCGCGGTACTCGCAAGCGAATCGGCTCAGGCGGTGGCTCTGGTGGTGGCGGCTCCACGGCCACCGGCGGAAAGCAGGTGGCATCGTAGGGAGCAGGCGTGGCTGAGGGGGCGGGTACCTGGCCATCAGCCCCAGCCACGCTAATCACCGGTGAGGGTTCGGAGGTGCCATAGAGCGGATCGGAGGCGATCGCGCTGACCCAATCACTCGCCCCAGTTTCCCAGGTAAAGGCAAAGTTGCCTTCATCATCAGCGGTGGTCGTCATCAGCGGTTCGCTGAGGGGACTGTAGACACCGGTATGATCTTTGACGCGATACAGATCGACGCTGCTGCCGGGGTCGGCAGAGCCGGTAAGGGTTAAGGAACCGCCCTCGTCAGTAAAGGTATAGGCCGTAAATTCAGGTGCATTAATTGCCCCATTGGCCGTATCGGTGCGGCGATGGTGGGAGTTTCGCGGCGGGTTGGGGCCATCGGCTCGTTGAAAGTTAACGACGGTATCGCGGCGGGCGGCCAGGTCAATACTGAGGCCGTCGAGCTGCGTAAACTCGTTGTCGCGAATCAGGTTGCGATCGCTGAGGGGATAGGCCGCGACTGCGACCCCGGCGCCCGGCTGATAGCCGATCGTATTGCCCAACAGCTGATGCCCGCGCCCCATGACATACACGGCAGGCCGCTCAAAGCGGCGACCGTTAAAGATCACATCATTGTCTTGAATGACGGTGCTGCCCTCAGGCTTAAAGAGAAAGATGCCGCTACCGTCGTTGGCACAGACCAGATTATTGGTGATGGCAGCACCCTCTAAATCCCCTTCTAACCGCACGCCATCGGGCATGCCCGCGACGCCGTTGGCAATAATTGCGTTGCCGGTGAGCTGCAGCCCAGCCGCCCGAAACCCGGTGAGCACGCCGCTGCCCTCATGGTGCTGAATGAAATTATCGGCCACCCGCACGTCAACGCCGTTGAACACGACGACGCCAAAGGCCGATCGCTGATCGGGAATCGACTCATCGGGCCGAAACCCCAACCAGTTTTTCTCAATCACGGCTTGTTGGGTGGCCTGGGTGGGGTCATCGAGGACAAAGGTCTCAACCGCCGGGGCATCGGGGCTGGAATCGGCTGGCGGCGGCGCATTGGCAATAAAAATATCGGCGGCGGGAGTGGTCAAAGTCGCCCGCGCCGCTGACCAAAAGCCGTAGAGGTTGAGGCCGCGCACGGTGATGTTATCGCCGGCCACAGTAAGCCCGCGAAACACTTCGCTGCCGGGTGCCGGCGTGAGACTCACCACCGGTCGCGGAATCTCAGGCAGATAGGGCAGTGCTTCGCCATAGCCCGGTTGGGTGGTGCCGTCGATGGTTAAACCGGTAGTTACCAAGGGCGGCAGCAAACCAGTGAGCAAAATGGTGGTGTCATCAGCGGGCAGATCGAAGGCAATACGGCTCTCGGCTGCTGGGGTGACTTGGGCC
>CALCPB010000238.1 GCA_937897665.1 uncultured Halomicronema sp.
ACAAAGAAGCATTTGCCCATCGATATGCGCGTGAATTTTGGGAGGGCGAGAAAACAGCTGGCAACATCCCATTTCAGCGGATCTTGAATCCAGAACAATTAACCGCTGAAGGGCTTTCTCTGCGATGGTTTACACATCACCACCATCATCATGATGAAGCGGACACGCAAGATTGCTCATAGAGGGGCATGACGTGGTTTCTTGCTGCTGCTCAGCAATCGGTAAGGCGGTGTAAACTCGCGTTGCCGTCTACTCATAGCCAGGCGGATGCTGAAAATTGCCGACAGCTTCGTCAATTTGCTGGGCGATCGCCAACAGTTCCATTTCTCGCCATCCTAATGGACTCACAATTTGTCAGTCGATAGGATGGCGATCGCTGATCGGCGGATTATGCACCGAGAATCTTGAGACAATCTTGAGAGATCGCCCATTCTTCCTGGGTGTGAATGACATAAACCCGCACCTTGGACTCGGCAGCGGCAATATCTTGATCGGTGGACGAACGCTGCAGTTTAGCCGGATCGAGCTGCAGGCCCAGAAACTCCCAGTGCTGGCAGGCAGCTTGCCAAACGGCGGCGCTGTTTTCCCCAATCCCGGCGGTAAACACCAGGGCGTCTAGTCCACCCAAGTTGCCTAGCATGGCGCCGATTTGACGGCGCAGAATGTGGATGAACATCTCGAAGGCGAGTTGGGCGCGATCGCTGCCTTCCTCCGCTGCCTCTAACACCTGCCGCAGGTCGTTCGATAAACCGGAAATGCCCTTCAGCCCTGAGGCTTTATTGAGTAGCGTATCCAACTCGTCGGGCGTGCAGTGATCGTGGCGCATCAGGTAGAACAAAATGCCAGGATCGACCGATCCCGAGCGACTGCCCATCATCAGTCCGTCTAGTGGCGTGAAGCCCATCGTCGTATCGACACTAATGCCATCGCGAATGGCAGACAGCGAGCAGCCGTTACCCAGGTGACAGGTAATTAGCTTGAGGTTCGACAATTCTCGGTGCATCAATTCAGCAGTGCGGTGGGCCACATAGCGATGGCTAATGCCGTGAAAGCCATAACGCTGAATGCCCTGCTCGACCCACTCGTAGGGGCCAGGATAGGTGCTCGCGGCGGGGGGCATTTGGGCATGAAAGGCCGTGTCAAAAACGGCTATCTGGGGTACCGCCGCCAAAATGGCCTCCATCGCTTCAATGCCCTGCAAGTTGGCAGGATTATGCGACGGTGCCAGCGGAAAAAGCTGTTGAATGGTGGCTTTGACCGCTGGCGTAATCGGGGTGCTCTGCTGATAGTCGCGTCCGCCATGGACAACGCGGTGACCGACTGCTTCAATCTCGCTCAGCGCCGATAACACCTGCACGGGGCCTTCGACCAACGTGTCGAGCATCCATCGCAGCCCAGTGGTCTTGTCTTCGGTGGCTAAAACCGCCTGGTGCCGACGACCATCGGCTGTCTGTGCCGTCAGCTCCACGCTGCCCGCCTGATGCGTCCAATCGAGCTGCGATCGCCATAGCGCTGTTTCACCTTTGGCAAAGTCAAACAGGGCGGCTTTGTGACTGCTGGAACCAGCGTTGAGGACGAGCGATTTCATTATTGTTATGGGGTTTGGGGTGATTCTCTAGACAAAACAAAGCCATATCTGAAACCGATGTCTGTGACAGAACTGAATCTGGGGCCAGTAACTGAGCCCAGGGTGGACAGCTGACAATTGAATCCGACTCAGAAAAAGCGTGAAGCTCGTGAAGCTAAGGGTGATTTTCTCTTCTTAAAGAATCATACCTACCCTCTGAGTCAATCTTTGATCAGAGTTGCCTGTCCGCCTGAATGATCGCGATCGCTCAAGGATAATCCTGGCAACCATGGGCCACGCGTTGAGGTCAGCCCCCGCTGCCAGCATGCTTGCCCAAGGTAAAGGGACAAAACCGGAGTACTGCAAGCTAAAAGCTAATCCTGATGAGGATTTGACGAATTGAAAGGTGAGGCGGGGAGCTAGAAATTACTACATCGCTAACCTCTACCACCTCATGAACGAGATTGCCCGAATTCAAGCTGCCTGGCGTCCCCATCTGTCTTGGCATGGAGCCCGCTTATAGTAGCGAACGGATGGATTTGTTGGACCGCTTTGAGCGCGTCTTTCCCGATGCCCAGATTCACTGTCTGACAGAGGACTGAGAGTTTATCGATCAGAGTGGTGGAGCTTCTTGCTAATGCCCGACGCGATGCCTTTCCGACTCCGACTGCGTCACTGTGACCGCATCAGTTCTCGCTCTGGGAAGCAGCGCCAGAGCGGTGAGCGGGTCTTTGCCAACTTGCCGGTCAGCGAGCCGCGCCGTTTTTCGGGAAAGCGCTGGGTCTGGGGCCGTCGGGTCTATATCGTTGCGACTCGGTTGCCGGATGGCGAGCTTTTGCGCTTAGCGACCGCTCATCAACCTCGGAACCTTAGCGGATTATCGCTTGCGGTGGGGGATCGAGACCCGCTTTGCGGCCTTGAAAACGCGGGGTTTCAATCTCGAATCGCCCCATTTCTGCCTCGCCGAACGGCTCAGCCAGTTGGTCGC
>CALCPB010000239.1 GCA_937897665.1 uncultured Halomicronema sp.
CCCCAGAATTGCGCACGGCACGTTTTTCTGGGGTGGTGGCTTGAATGGTCGGACTCGAATCCCGCTGTAGGGGATGAATCTTAAACCGCACCATTAATTGATCACCGTCACTGAAATACTCAATGTCAGAAGCATGAAGAGCAGAGGTGGTCGCACCCGTGTCGACCTTGGCCTTCACCCGCTCAACCTGCAACTGCGGTAGGCTAACCCACTCGCGCCAGCCCACCGTGCCGAGCGATTTAGGAGATTGTGCAGACGGAGACATCGGGGTTATACCAGCAGCCTATCAGCCTTCTCATCTTATGCGTCATCGGTCTTTGCCCTGATAGAGCTAGGGGTAGAGATCGTCGCCAGTCCTCTGTCTAAGCTGCTTTCACCTTGCCATCGCCGCCTGAATTTTTCTCCCGGCGTTGTAAAACACCGATGCTCACAGGGATGGATGCATACGTTACAATTGTTAAGATTGGCGATTATTGGGGGATATCCCTGTTAGCGATCGCACCTTCCCAACACCACAGGATTTCTAAGAAATCATGACTCTTCCCATTCGCAACGTTGCTATCATTGCCCACGTTGACCACGGTAAAACCACGCTGGTAGACGCTCTACTCAAACAGTCCGGCATTTTCCGTGAAGGGGAAGACGTACCCGACTGTGTGATGGATTCCAACGACATTGAGCGCGAGCGGGGGATTACGATCCTCTCCAAAAATACTGCCGTTCGCTACAAAGATACGCTGATTAATATTGTTGACACTCCTGGCCACGCCGACTTTGGCGGCGAAGTTGAGCGCGTCTTGGGAATGGTCGACGGCTGCATTCTGATTGTGGATGCCAACGAAGGCCCCATGCCACAGACGCGCTTTGTGCTGAAAAAAGCCCTTGAAAAGGGCCTGCGCCCCATCGTCGTGCTGAACAAAATCGATCGCCCGCAGGCCGATCCCCACAATGCCACCAATAAAGTGCTGGATCTGTTTATTGAGCTCGGCGCCGATGACGATCAGTGCGAGTTTCCTTACCTCTATGCGTCTGGCTTGAGCGAATTTGCTAAGAAAGAGCTTGAGGACGAAGACAAAGACATGCAGCCGCTGTTTGAGGCAATTCTCGACCATGTGCCGCCGCCCATTGGCGATCCCGCTAAGCCGTTCCAGATGCAGGTGACGACCTTAGATTACTCAGAATATCTGGGCCGGATTGTGATCGGCAAGATTCACAACGGCACGGTTTCGATGGGTCAGCAAGCGATTTTGATTGATCGTGAGGGCAAGCACATCAAGTCTAAAATCAGCAAGCTGCTAGGCTTTGAGGGCCTCCAGCGGATTGAGATCGAGCAGGCTAGCGCCGGACAGATTGTGGCGATCGCTGGTTTCTCGGATGCCAATATTGGCGAAACGATTGCCTGCGCCAATGAACCGGAAGCGCTACCGCTGATCAGCGTGGACGAGCCGACCTTGGGGATGACCTTTGCGGTCAACGACTCCCCCTTTGCCGGTAAAGAAGGCAAGTTTGTCACCTCGCGTCAACTGCGCGATCGCCTGATGCGCGAGCTAGAGACCAACGTCGCCCTGCGGGTTGAAGAAACCGACTCGCCCGATCGTTTCTCAGTCTCGGGTCGGGGTGAACTGCACCTCGGCATTTTGATTGAAAACATGCGCCGTGAAGGCTACGAGTTTCAGGTCTCGCAGCCGCAGGTGATCTTTCGCGAAATCAGCGGTCGTCCCTGTGAGCCCTATGAGCTGCTAGTGCTCGACGTGCCTGAAGACGCCGTCGGCGGCTGTATGGAACGGCTCGGTCAGCGGCGCGGTGAAATGCAAGACATGCGCGTTACCGGCAACGGTCGCTCAACGTTGGAGTTTGTCGTACCGGCTCGGGGGCTTATTGGTTTCCGCGGCGAATTCATGCGCCTCTCTCGTGGCGAAGGCCTGATGAACCACAGCTTCTTAGAATATCGACCCATGAGCGGCGATGTTGACACCCGCCGCAATGGCGTCTTGATTGCGTTTGAAGAAGGCACAGCCACCTTCTATGCGCTCAAAAACGCTGAAGATCGAGGTGTTTTCTTCATCACACCGGGCACCAAGGTCTACAAAGGCATGGTCATTGGCGAAAACAACCGTCCTCAAGATCTCGAACTGAATGTCTGTAAGGCTAAACAGCTGACCAACCACCGCGCCGCCTCTGGCGACGAATTGGTGCAGCTGCAGACGCCGATGGACATGAGTCTAGAGCGCGCGCTGGAATACATCAGCTCAGACGAGATGGTGGAAGTGACGCCAGAATCCATCCGCCTGCGGAAAGTTTCCAAGAAACTCGCGCGCCGTTAGTTAGCGCTACTGTTTAACCTTACTCAAAGCGTCTTCAGAAAATACTGAAGGCGCTTTTTTGATTGTGATTGAAGTGTGTAAAAGTCGCCTTCCTAGCGCGCTTAAGAGATGACCAGCCGTCCGCCGGGATAGTGATTAGAACATGACTATTCGCAAGAGACCAGAATGAATCAGTGCTGTGTTGACTCACTGACGCCGAAAAACAGTGTTGTGGTTACAGCGCTAGCAAACGACACAGCTTTAGCGAACCGCTTCAATCAAGCGCGAGAAGTAAAATTGGGTCTTGTTCATCGCTTTGCGCTCAATCTTCCAGCCCAGCGACTCTAGAATTCTCACCACATCCTTTTCCGCATGGAGATAAGCGCGAGTGGCTTTGCTCGGTCCAGGGAAAAAGCTGCCAATCTTTTTCAGAACAGTGTAGACAGGCGTTTTGGGCGCAAAGCTCAGAATCACCCGAGATTCGGCCAGAGAACTCAAATGCGTGATCATCTCCTTCGCCTTGCTCTGAGGATAGTGAATCAATACATCCAGACAAATAACGGTGTGATATTTGCCAGAGAGCGATTCTAAGTCCGCTGCCTGAAAGTTAGGAATTTGGAGCGGCTGCAGCAGGGCTCCAGCACGTTGACGAGCCTCGCCCACCATCTTTTGGGAAATGTCACTAGCGTTAACAATCGCCCCGTTTTGCGCCAGGGGAATACTCAAACTACCGACGCCACAGCCTGCATCACAGATCGACAAGCCGGGCAAATTTTCATCCGCTTCTAGCCAACTCATCACGGTATTGATCGTCTGCTGATGACCTTTGCGGATATCGAGCTGCACTTTATTGACGTCACCATCGCCATAGATGCGCCGCCACCGGTCAAACCCCGTATCGTTGAAATATTCTTGAACGACGGACTTATCGTCAACGGCATTAGTCATAGCAGTTCAGAGATGGTTTTCCTGTCTCAAGCGAATATTGCGTACGGCTTCATATTCTATTACGTTCTGTAATCTCTCTAAAGGATTACAACGTTTTGCAAAGGCATTCACAGCATCTCGACAGCGCTAGTATTTTTGGGCCGATAACTCTGAGTGGGCAAAACCAGGCGATTTTCCAGTTTTGCGATCGGCACTGCAGTTTCAGAGCTTGAACATGAGTACATCTTTCGTCGGCATCATCATGGGCAGCGATTCTGATTTGCCGACGATGCAAGCCGCGATCGCAGTGTGTGAAGACTTTGACGTACCCCATGAGGTCGCGATTGTCTCTGCCCATCGCACCCCTGATCGCATGGTGGAGTATGCCAAAACCGCCTACGAACGAGGGCTGAGAGTCATCATTGCCGGGGCCGGAGGCGCGGCCCATCTGCCCGGTATGGTGGCGGCGCTGACACCGCTGCCCGTCATTGGCGTGCCCGTCAAAAGTAGTACCCTCAGCGGCCTAGATTCGCTTTATTCAATTGTGCAAATGCCCGGTGGCATTCCTGTCGCGACGGTAGCGATTGGCAACGCGAAAAATGCCGGATTGCTCGCGATCCAGATGTTGGCGATCGCCGATCCCCAACTCATCGAGCGCCTACAAGCGTATCGTCACGCTCTGCAGCAACAAGTGCTGGCCAAACAAACACAGCTAGAGACTGTCGGCTATCGCCAATATCTCGCGGCGCAAAACAGTGGTGGTTCCTAAAAGGGCGATCGGCGCGTTGGCCAGCCATTGAATAGAAATGGCCAGGGCAACCGCTCCCGATTTTGGAAAACTGGTTTAACGCGGTGAGTGAGCACCGTCCTATTGATGACAGGGCTGGCCTTCTAGACGGGGTTCCGTATCTACCGTCGTGATCGTGACATTGACCTTGCGGTCTACTGGTTCCATAGCTAGCGCCAATAAGGGGACGACTCCTCAGTTTTGGCTGCGAATGCTAAGTTGCCCGACACTTATTTGATTGAGAATGCAAAACCGGTGTAAAGTTATAGACTTTTGACATATCCAGAAACATAAATAACGATGTATTGCTTCGTGCACGAACCCTTTATGCAGTAGAAATGTATTTACTGATACAACTGATTGTTGCCAGAATTGGTGCAATCTTCTTACTCGAAGAGTTTGGTCAGCAATGCATGCGCGGCTAGCTATCTACAGTGCAAGCGTGCTTTTAAGCACCTAGGTGTTTGGGATGGTTTTTACCTCTATTGCATCAAGCCATTCTGAGAGAATTGTTCAGGGCTTCCTCAAGCCGATCTGACTGGCGACAATTGTCCCAGCGGGTCTATGAGGATGTGTTTGCTGTCTGATTTGTGTTGAAGGGACGTTTGTCGAAATGTCTAGATTAGTTCTTCGAAAAGGTAATCGTTCTCGAAAGCGGCGATCGTCGTCTTTCTGGAATTCTAATGTGCCGCCGATTTCTGAAGCCGTTCAGTCTTATTTTGGTAAGCGGAATGGCTGGCAATGGGTCGCTTGTATTCCCCTAGCTCTTGGCATCTTAGCCATTTGGGGAGTATCTGCTTACGCTCAAGATGAGATTGCTGCCGCCGACGTGCAGGCAGTTCTCGACAATATTTTCGTTTTCATTGCTGCCGTGCTCGTGATTTTCATGAACGCGGGTTTTGGCATGTTAGAAACTGGCTTCTGCCGTCAGAAAAACGCTGTCAATATTCTCTCTAAAAACCTGATTGTTTTTGGGCTCGCTGTTTTAGCGTTCTGGGCCACCGGGTTTTCGTTAATGTTTGGTGCTACGGGCAATGGTTTCATTGGGGGCGGCGGTTGGTTTTTGACCGGCGGGCCTGAGGCCTATGGCTTAGACGGCGGTACGTTGACGATTGATACGTTCTTCTTGTTCCAGGCAGCGTTTGCGGCTACTGCCGCCACGATCGTCTCTGGTGCGGTAGCTGAACGGATTAAGTTCAACGACTTCTTGATTTTCAGCCTCCTGCTAGTGGGTATCTCTTATCCCATCACTGGCCACTGGGTGTGGACTGGTGACGGCTGGTTAGGTGCTGCTGGATTCTCTGACTTTGCTGGTTCTACCGTGGTGCACTCCGTCGGCGGCTGGGCGGCTCTGATGGGCGCAGCTTTCCTCGGCCCCCGGGTTGGCAAGTATCAAGATGGTCGCGTCAATGCTATCCCTGGCCACAACATGGGCATTGCCATGTTGGGCTGTCTGATTCTGTGGATTGGCTGGTATGGCTTTAACCCTGGGTCTCAGCTGGCTGCCGATGCGGCGGTGCCGTTCATTGCGGTGACCACAACTCTGGCCGCCGCTGCAGGCGGGATCGCTGCTACCCTGACTGCTTGGGTGTTAAGTGGCAAGCCCGACTTGTCGATGATCATCAACGGTATTTTGGCTGGTCTCGTGGGGATCACCGCTGGCTGTGCGGGAGTCAACTACCTGGGTGCCGTCATCATTGGTTTGATTGCCGGTGTCATCGTGGTGTTTTCCGTCGGCTTCTTCGACAGCATCAAGATCGATGACCCAGTGGGAGCGATTTCGGTGCACCTGGTGAATGGTATCTGGGGCACCTTGGCCGTAGGCCTGTTTGCGACTGAGGGCGGCTTGTTCTTTGGTGGCGGCTTTGCTCAGCTCGGAGCTCAAATTCTGGGGATTCTGAGCATTGGTCTCTTTACGGTCATTACCTCCACTATCTTCTGGCTGGTACTGAAGGCGACTCTCGGTATCCGGGTTTCACCAGAAGAAGAGATGAAGGGGCTCGATATCAGCGAGCATGGCATGGAAGCTTACAGTGGCTTCTTGAAAGACACGAGCGATATGGGTGGGGTTTCCTAACTCTGCTTTGCTCCTGTTTGCTTGAATAGAGTCAAACAGGAGCTTAAAACTCAAAAAAGGTGGCGCTGGAAAACGTTTTCCAGCGACAACATTTTTTTATTGACAGTTAACAACTAGAGAAATTAGTTACAAATACATAAACCAGAAGGGAAATGACAGACAGGGTGATTTCTAGAAGCGTATGATTGGCCTAACTGCTTGTACTTTAAAGCCTCGCGTTTTATAGATGGCATTTGCTAACGGCAAGGCAATCTTGAGTCATCTCACAACTTATCAACAGTTGCCCCACAACTTAACCAGCTTGCCTTTGGCCCCCCATTAGCACACTGCATCCATGCGAAATTCGGATTCTGTTGTAGAAGCCTTATTAGAGGCGATTCCTCAACTGCGATCGCAACTTTTTTTCAAAACATCCCTCACGGCCCTATCCCATGCGATGGAGGATCAGGTCTTAGCGGGCATCGAAAAGCCGCTTGTGATTGCCAGTTTTCAGCAGGAACGATTTTATCGCCAGGAGGCCAGCCGCTATCAGCGCATTGCTGACATCAGCGATCAGGTCTATGTGCTCTCGGCGGCGGGAACAAGCTTTGAGCTCGGGAGTGAAGGCTATGAAACGATCGCCTTTGATGAAGCCGATGCGCTGACTCAAGAGTGGCATTTAGTTGTTATTGGTACGCAATATAGTGCCTGCCTCGTTTGTCGCGAACGAGACGCCGCGCCGCTTGTGTCAACATTGCCCATTCCTGGTGCGCCAGCGCTGGATCAAACTCGCCGGTTTGAGGGCGTTTGGACGCAGGACCAGCGGGTCTGTCATCAAGCTGCTAACCTGTTGCTAGCGCGAATTGCTGCCTATCGACCGGCTCTAGCGCCCAAGATCAAGGCGACGAAACAGCGATATCAGTTGCTCTCAGCGGTCAGCGACGCAGCCCAGATTGGGGGCGGTGCCGATCCCTTCACCCTGCGCTTGGTCACCTACTTGCAGGCCGGGCAATACAAACTGCTCAAGGCCTATAAGGCGATCGCAGTCAAAGAGCAGCGTGAACGACTGGTCAATGCCATCACGGCGGCCATTCGGCGATCGCTCGATCCGGAAGAACTCTTTCAAATTACCGTTGATCAACTCGGCCCCGCCCTGCAGGTCGATCGCTGCATTATCTATCGCTGTCCGGCCCAACGGGCCGAAGTCACCCTGCGCCACGAGTATCGCCAACCCGACACCCGCAGCCTGGTAGACGTCGGCTGGCCCATTGCCGATAACCTGCTACTTGAGCAGATCCGCCAAGAACACGAAGCGATCGTGATTGCCGATACGCAGGCTCCGCCCCGCCCGCTGCAAACGGCGCTCGATGCGCTGAACTATCTCGTCGCCGAATGGCACCTGCGCTCTTGGGCCTTAGTGCCGTTGATCTATCAGCAGCGACTCTTAGGCATGATTGAGCTACATCACTGCCAGGACCTGCCTCACAATTGGACTGAAGATGACTTTGCCCTCGGCGAAGCCGTAGCGGCCCAGCTCAGCGTCGCGATTATCCAGGCTGACGCTTACGCTCACCTGCAAGAACTGAACCAGCAGCTAGAGGCGCTAGAGCGGACGCGCAGCAACCTGATTGCGATTACTGGGCATGAACTCAGAACGCCACTGTCGACCATTCAAGTGTGCTTAGAGAGCCTTTCGACTGAGCCCGACATGCCCGACCAACTGCGTCAGACGATGCTGACAACCGCCTTAGATGATGCCGAACGCATGCGCAAGTTAGTGCAAGATTTTCTCACCCTATCGCGCCTCGAAAGCGGCCGTATTGAGTGGACCTTTGAAGCCCTCATGGTCGCTGAGTGTTTTGATTTGGCTCTCAGCAGCGTTCAAGCTCGCAAGAGCGATCGCTCACCCTGCTGCCCCATTGAAGTGCAGCTGCCCCCGGCCTTACCGATGGTGCGCGCCGATGGCGAATGGGTGGTTGAAGTCATCGTCAAACTGCTTGACAACGCCTGCAAATTTACCGAACCTACCGGCGTGATTACCATCTCTGCCCACGCCGCCGGTGAAGGCATGATTCAGATCACGATTGCCGATACTGGACGCGGCATTGAGCCTTACCGGCTGGAAGCCGTGTTTGATCGGTTTTATCAAGAAGAAGGAGCCCTGCGGCGCACCACCGGCGGCACCGGTCTAGGCTTGGCCATGTGTCGTCAAATCATCGAAGGACTCGGGGGCCGCATCTGGGCCACCTCCGAGGGCAAAGATCACGGTAGCCAATTCCATTTCACCCTGCCCATTGCCGAAGGGCGAGCGACCTTACACATTCGGCAAGAGACCGAGGAACTGCCCGACGCTGACACCCTGAGCGAATTAGAGCGCCGTAATCCCTACATTTTGGAATGAGGCACTCGATTTTGGCGAGAGGCAACTCTGAAGAACTGTTACTTTTCCTCAATAAGTCGATATACGCGTCCTTGCCCGGTGATAGGATGCCGTCAAAACGGTTGAGAGATAGCGTTTTATGGCAGAAACTCTGACTGGACAAACCCCAAAATTTGGTGGTAGTACTGGCGGCTTGCTGACCGCAGCAGCGGTCGAAGAAAAATATGCAATCACCTGGACAAGCTCTACAGAGCAAGTCTTCGAAATGCCCACGGGTGGTGCCGCCATCATGAATGAAGGCGAAAATCTGTTGTATTTAGCGCGCAAAGAGCAATGCCTGGCATTGGGTGCTCAATTGCGGACTAAGTTCAAGCCCAAAATTCAAGACTATAAAATCTATCGTATTTATCCCAGTGGCGAAATGCAATACTTGCATCCTGCCGATGGTGTGTTTCCTGAGAAGTTTAACGAAGGTCGCGAATCCATTGGCATGATAGATCGCAACATTGGTAAAAATCCCGATCCAGCGACGATTAAGTTCTGTGGTAAAGTGCCTTACGAAGT
>CALCPB010000240.1 GCA_937897665.1 uncultured Halomicronema sp.
GTAGCCCCATCAGCTCAGCGGGCGGTTGAGTAATGGCGCGTGGCCAGTCGCCAATCGGGCGATCAAGGTGGGCAATGCGAGCGCTCTGAGTCAGCACCTCTAACCCATCGTGATCACCATAGGCATAAAAGGGGTCACGGCAGTTATCGCTGGAAATCGCGACGGGAATGCCCTGAGCCCGGAGTTCATGGAGCAGCGTGACACCCCGGTAGCGCGGCGTGCGGTGCGGCTGACGGCCTTGCAAAAAGAGGTTGCACATGGGCAAACTGACCACCCCGATCGCCGCCGCTTTCACCAGTGCTAACGTTGCCGCGACATCAGCCTCGCTCTGCACCGAGAGCGAACAGCAGTGACCACAAATCACCGGCGCCGAGAAGTTGTGCCGGAGCTTGGTCTGAGCAATGTGGCGCAGCCCCTGATCGGTCGGGGTGAGGCTCTCATCCACATGCAGATCGATCGCTAAATTGCGCTCGGTCGCCAGGGTAAACAGGCGATCAAGTTGGCGGTCTAAATCTTCGCTGGCGTAGGCCACCCCGCCCAAAATGCCCCCCACATCGGCGACCAGATCGGCTAAGGCTTCGCCCTCGGCGGTCAGGTAATAGTCCAAAGAAACGAGGCAAACGGTTTGGAGGGTTATCCGATTTGCCCAGTCTTGTTGCAGCTGAGCAGCCACCGCAAACACCGTTTTTGCCATATCGCCAAAGGCATCGCAGTGCGTGCGCATTGCTTGCGTACCGTGGGCATAGGCGCACTTGAGCCCAAAGGACATGCGACGATACAGATCGTCAGCAGTCCAATTTACGGCGTCTGCCATAACGGCTTCGAGCGCACTGTGAAACGTACCGTCTAAGTTCGCCTGACGCTGCCAGGTCTGCCCCTTATCCAAATGAGTGTGCAGATCTACAAAGCAGGGAAAGACTAAACCTCGAGCCAGATCAACGGTGGGCTGATCGACAGCAGCGGTACCGAGGGGGGCGATCGCGGCAATTTTTCCCGCTTCAATGGCAATATCGGCGGCGACGAGATTTTCTAACCAGGGGGAGGCGGCCAGCGCGGCAATCACGTCGCGGTGCTGAATTGTTGCATCTAAAAAGGTGAGCGGAACACGGGCATTGGCAAGCCAGAACCGATCAGCATCGGGCGGCGTAATAAAGGGCGCGATCGTCATGACCAGCGACCGCCGAGAGTCGATTGCGTTGTCAGCCGCAAGCCCCCCCGCTGGGGCATGGCGACTGGAAGACTCAGAGACGGAAGAGTAGGGTTGGGCACTGGCAAGAACTGGTGACCCCGAAAACTGCTGCGGTCACTGTAGCAAACTGCGGTCACTCAGCCGCTCAATTTTCTCGTCGTACGGCGCTCTCGTGCCAATGTCGCAACAACCGGTTAGAGAGCCAAGTGAGTCCCACAAAGATCAACACGCCGAGGACGGTCGTCATGGCGAGCGCCGCAAACATGCGGGGAATTTGGAGGTTATAGCTCGACATCAGAATTTGGTAAGCAATGCCCGATCGCGCGCCCCCAGTGCCTGCGACAAACTCGGCCACCACCGCCCCAATCAGGGCCAGGCCACCGCTGATGCGCAGCCCACCCAAAAAGTAGGGCATCGCGCTGGGCAGGCGCAGGTGCCAGAGGGTCTGCCAGCGAGAAGCGCCGTAGAGGTGAAACAGATTTTGCAAGGTGTGGTCGGCACTATTGAGCCCCAGAGTGGTATTGGAGACGATGGGGAAGAAGGCAACAATCCAGGCGCAAATCACCAGGGCAACAAACGTGCTGTCTTGAAACCTAAAGATGATCAGGGGGGCGATCGCCACAATCGGCGGCGTCTGCAAAATCACCGCATAGGGATAGAAGCTGCGCGCAATCCACTTGCTTTGGGTAAATAGAACGGCCAACAGCAGCCCTGACACCGTGGCCAGCAGAAAGGCGACGACAGTAATTTGCAGCGTCACCATCAACGACCGAAACAGATCGGGCCATTCTGTCAGCAGAGTTTGTAATACCAATATTGGCCCCGGCAAAAGATAGGGCGGCACGTTAAACAGCTGCACCGCGCCTTCCCATAAGGCCAGAGCCATCACCCCCACCATGACCGGGGCAATGACATCGGGATGCCAGAGGGCTCGCAGTCGGTTTTGGGCGGGTGGAGCGATCGCCCCCTCGGAATGCGGAACATCAGTACCCAACGAGGGGGGTGGGCTTTTGACAGTCATGGCAATAAGGAAGGAGAGGGCGGAGCCGGGGCATGAACATCTGTCGCCGTCTCACCGACGGCTAGATGGTGAGCAATTTCGCGGCAGTAGTGGTTAAACAAGGGAGAGGTGCGAAACGCCTCATCGCGGGGATGGGGGGCATCAATCGCCACCTCGGCCACTAAGCGCCCCGGCTGTGCCGCCATCACCAGCACCCGATTCGACAGATAGACGGCCTCATAAATATTGTGGGTGACGAACACCACCGTCCAGTGATACTGCTCCCAGAGGCTAAGCAAATCATGGTTGAGACGACTGCGAGTCATTTCATCCAGCGCGCCAAAGGGTTCGTCCATCAGCAACAAATTGGGATTCGTCACCAGAGCCCGCGCGATCGAAACGCGCATTTTCATGCCGCCCGAGAGCTGACGGGGATAGCTCTGCTCAAAGCCCTGCAGCGCCACCCGATTCAGCGCCGCTTGAATCTGGCTGCGGCTGGCTCGCAACGACTTGCCCTGTAGTTTCAAAGGCAAATGAACGTTCTCGACAACCGTGGCCCAGGGCATCAGCGCCGCCTCTTGGAACACGAAGGCCAAGGCGCGATCGCCCTGAGCAGACCCCTCAATCGCGCCGCTGCTGACATCGCCTAGCCCGGCCATCAGCCGCAATACCGTACTTTTGCCACAGCCCGATGGCCCCACGAGGCTGACAAACTCGCCCGGCTGCACCGCTAAGGTCAGCCCCTGCAGTGCCACCATGCCGTTGGCGTAGATTTTATCGACTTGGTGTAGGGCGATCGCGGGCGCGGGCATAGGTGTCTTCAAACCAGATTTTCAGCAAACTAATGACGGGTTAAGACAGTCCACCCTTAAGACTGGTAATAATCGGCTCCTCGATTCACAAAATCTAGCGTAAACGCCTGGGTGTAGTCGATGTCCGCTTCAATCACCTCAGCCTCCACCAGCGTTTCGTAAAACGACTGCCAGCGCGCTTCCGTCATCGCGCCAATGCCCATAGCTTCCGCATCGCCCGACACCACGATGCCGTACTCCTGCATTTTTTCAATGCCATAGGCGATTTGCTCGTCAGTCATTTCAGGATTGTCTTGCTTGATGAGTTCATTGCCAGGAGTCGGGTCTTCGTTCAGATAGCTGTACCAGCCTTGAATCGAAGCATCAACAAAGCGCTGCACCAAATCGGGGTCGCCATCGACAATTTCTTGACGCGTTTCAATCGTGGCGGCATAGGGATCATAGCCATAGTCAGCCAGCAGCAGCACGACCGGCTCAAAGCCCCCTTCTTGGGCGATCGACAGGGGTTCAGAACTGAGATAACCCTGCTGGGCCGAGGTTTTATCGGCTAAAAACGGGCCGGGATTAAAGTTGTAAGGCCGTTTCATGTCTTCGGTGAAGCCATATTTGGCGGCTAGCAGCGGCCAGTAGGTCACATTCGCCGAGGAGGAAATGTAAATCGGTTTGCCCTGCAAATCTTCTAAGGACTCCACACCCTGATCAGGATGGGCAATGAGAATTTGCGGATCTTTTTGAAAGATCGAGGCAACGGTCACCTTCGGAATGCCCTCTTGCACTGCCTGCAGCGCATCAGACCCATAGCCCATAAAGAAGTCAACAGCGCCCCCCATCAGCAACTGCGTGCCATTGACCTGGGGGCCGCCCATTTTGATCGTGACGTCTAACCCAGCATCGGTATACAGGCCGGTGGCGATCGCCTGATAAAAGCCGCCATGCTCGGCTTGGGCATACCAGTTGGTGCCAAAGCTAATCGGCTGCAGTTCGTCGCTATTCGCATCCGCAGTCGGCTCGGTCGTGTCAGGCGTCGCATTATCGTTCGTGCAGGCGGCGAGCACGCTCGCGCCCACCAACAGCGACCCATATTTGACAAACCGTCGTCGTCCGAACTGACCAGAATGGAGCCTTTCAAGCTGATTCAAGACCGTCCTCCTTTAATATCGGTGGCCACTCAAATTTTGCCATCCACGGCAACGTTCATCCCTGACCTGTTGTTTATATAACGGCTCGTCTTTGCCAAACAGCGACTGTAGACACCGTTTCTGGCTGACTTTTGCCGCTGCCGTTGGCCCGGCACGGCCAGCTATACATTTTCTAAATGATGACAGACTCTCAAGA
>CALCPB010000241.1 GCA_937897665.1 uncultured Halomicronema sp.
TCGGCAACGCCGATTGGTTGGCGCAGCAGGGACTGGCCATTCACGAGGCGGCGACTAAGGCCATGATGGCGATCGCGCCCGGCCATAAGACAGTGTACGGTGCCCTCGCCGGGCGCGTTGTGGGCCTGATAGCCGTGGCCGATGCGGTGCGGTCTGAGGCGGCGGCAACGGTGGCTGACCTGCAATCCCAAGGGCTGGAAGTGCAGATGCTGACGGGTGATCGCACCGCAGTCGCCCAAGCGATCGCCCAACCCCTCGGCCTGGCCCCCGAGGCAATTACCGCTGAGGTCTTGCCTGCCGGTAAAGCTGAGGTGATTGCTGACCTGCAGCAGCAGGGGCGGCGCGTGGCCCTTATCGGCGACGGCATTAATGATGCACCTGCTTTAGCCCAGGCCGATGTGGGCATTAGCCTCAGTTCTGGCACCAACATTGCCACCGAAGCGGCGGATGTGGTGCTGATGAGCGATCGTCTCACAGAAATTTTGACGGCATTGCGTCTGGGTCGAGCAACTGTTGCTAAAATTCGGCAAAATCTAGCCTGGGCCTTTGCTTACAACTTAGTTGGCATTCCGGCTGCAGCTGGGGTTTTGCTGCCGGCCTATGGCATGAGTCTGAGTCCCGCCGTGGCGGGCGGGCTGATGGCTTTTAGCTCAGTGACCGTGGTGGTGAACTCTTTGCTGCTCAAGGCCCAGCGTCTAGAGCCACGCTAACGTACAGGGAAGCCGCCATGATTCGCTCTCGATCAAGAACCCGCCTGGTCTTTTTGCAGATTGGTTTTGTGGCTTGGGGGGCGTTGGCGTTAGGGGCGATCGGGCTCTTCTTTTTGCAACCCCAGAGTCAATTTGCGGCGAGTCAACTGCCTCTAATGACTTTGGCGTTGTGGCTCGCAGGTATTGGCTGTGTCGCCTTTATCCTCGCGGGTTTGCTCACCCAAAAAAGCCGGATTTACATCCTCTTTTTTGTCGGCGTCTTGGTGCTCTTGCTGAATGGCTTGGCCTTCTTTGGGGCTTACACGCTCACCCACTTCAACGACTCGATTTTGCCTGGCCTAGCCTTTGCCCCCAAGCCTGAGAATGCCCGCCAGCCCTCCGAATTTGGCCTCGACTACGCAACTGAACGCATCGTCATTAACGAAGACGAATGGCTGGAAGCCTGGCGCATTCCGTACTACGGCGAGGCGAAGGGCACGGTGCTGCTATTCCCTGGCAACGGCGGCAACAAAGCCCATCAGCTCATGCTGTCCGCCAGTGTGTTTAACCAGTTGGGCTACCACACGCTGATGGTCGATTTTCGGGGGCAAGGCGGCTCTAGCGGTAACAGTGCCACCCTGGGCCTGCGCGAATCTAAAGATGTCGCCTATGCGATGACTCATGCTGAAACTATTGGCTTGCCCAAACCCTACGTGGTTTATGGCGTGTCGGCGGGCAGTGCCGCGATTCTCAAGGCGATCGCGCATGGCCTGGAGCCCGATGCCGCCCTTCTAGAAATGCCGTTTGCCTACTTTATGAGCGCGGTCAAAACTCGTATGAAGGCCCAGGACTTCCCTACGACTGGACTGGCAGAACTGCTGGTGTTTTGGGGCAGCGTGCAACATGGCTACAACGGGTTTGCCCACAATCCCGCCCGCTACGCGAAGTCGGTGACGGTGCCAACGCTCATTCTTCATGGTGAAAAAGACCGCTGGACGAGCCTGGAGGAAATCAAGGATATCTATGACAACCTGCAGGGCAACAAAGAACTGGCGGTATTCCCCAATACGGGACACAGCCTATTGGTCACAGTAGATCAGCCCCGCTGGACTAAAACCATTGGTGACTTTCTGAACAATCAGTGGAATTCGTAGCTAGGTGGTGCTGGTGACGGTGAGTTATATCTACTGATGTCCATGAGATCTCAGGTTGATATCTGGAATGTGCTACACGATGGCAGCATTGTCGCCTTCATAGGTGAGTGTCCTGGCGACATCTCTGTGAAGGTTGAAATCGAGTATCTTTGTGAGGTGCTAGCCACCGGGTCTAAGTTTCTCTGGGTACATCTCCGCAGCTGTAGCGATGCAGTGTATAGCCCATTCGAGAGTTCCGCATCTGTCATGCATATTGTGCATTTGGGTGACTGTGACCTCGAAATCCTCAGTGCGAAAGAGGAGGAGAATCACATCTCAGTCTGCTGTACTGAGGGCATACTGCGCCTGGATTACTTAGATGCTACTTGTGAGCTGGACACTGGCATTCCAGTTCCTGTTGCCATGTTGTCTCAAGCCTGCAAGAAATATTGGGATGACTGGGATCAGCATAGCAAAGACGACAGATAGCCACCGAAAATCATTGGCCGCAAATGACTGAATATTCTGACAAAATCACTGTTGAACAAGCCTATTTAGCCGCATATGAGTACTTGCTGCGTAGATGGGAGTATCTGCCTGAGCGGCTAATAGCCGACAAACTCAGCGACATGAGTTTATTAAATGACGGAGGCAGTGCTGATCCAGCTTGCAAGCACGAGTTTATCGAAGCTCTCCGCGCAGTTCTTGACGCTGAGGCGAAATTGGGGCGATATACGAGAGCTGATCTGAAGCTAGGTTAAGCAAGTTTGGACAATTTCACTCGGGCGAGCTATGCCCACTGCCTGTCAGGCATAGCCTTTGTCAAGATGAATGGCGATATGTCTTGACGCAAGTCTAGATGGCTGAATAATATGTAATTAATTACGTAATTGATTTTATGGCTAGAGACTTTTACTCTGAAGCTGGCAAAGTTGCTCTGGGTAGCCGCCTCCGACGGTTGAGCGAAGGACTGACGGAAGATGGGGCAAAAATCTACGCGCTTTACGATGTGGCGCTAGAACCCAAGTGGTTTCCGGTGATTTATGTGCTGATGCAGCGGGGTAGTGCGGCTGTAACTGAGATTGCTCAAACCATTGGTCAATCCCATCCCTCAGTGAGCCAAATAGTGAAAGAAATGAGCCGTCGTGGGCTGGTTGTAACGGCCAAAGACAGTCAGGATGCGCGGGTTAATGTTGTGAGCCTTTCTGACGTGGGTAAGCAACTGGTACCAAGCCTCGAAAAGC
>CALCPB010000242.1 GCA_937897665.1 uncultured Halomicronema sp.
TCCCCGCCGCTGTATGCTATCAGGCTCGGACTCCCCGCCGGAGACGCCGGATGCCACGCCTCGGGCTGGCGGGCGCGGCCCGCTGTGTCAGTCAGTGGGCCGCATCAAACGTCGAACTAGTCGCTGATATCGACGCTACTTAATTAGCGAGATGGCTTGCCACGTTGGGATTAGCAGATTGAGCAGGGTCGTTGCTCCTGCCAATTGGCTTGGCCCACGCCACACGCCGCCGCGAGGAGAGGATCCTGTCCGCCAAATAATTTTGACTGCCGACTTTCCCCTGATGCCGAACGCCGAATTTCGCCAGGGTTCCCCGTCCCCTGCTGAGCAAGAACGCTTACTTTTTATGGATCGTCAACGATTCAATCTATGCATTGTGAGGAACTCAATTCGGTAGGATTGGATGAGCAATTCTGAAGTACAGGCGGACCCATAGTCATGTCGGATAATCGTAGAAGCCAAGTCGTCACCCAGGGTGTGCAGCGCACACCCAACCGAGCCATGTTAAGAGCGGTGGGGTTTGGCGATAGTGACTTTGCTAAGCCGATCGTCGGAGTCGCGAACGGGTTTAGCACCATCACCCCCTGCAACATGGGACTCGATGACTTAGCCAAGCGGGCAGAGGCGGGCCTCAAGCAAGCTGGGGGCATGCCCCAACTCTTTGGCACCATCACGATTAGCGACGGCATTTCGATGGGCACCGAGGGGATGAAATATTCCCTGGTCTCGCGCGAAGTCATTGCCGACTCTATTGAGACAGTGTGCAACGGGCAGAGTCTAGATGGCGTGATCGCGATCGGGGGCTGTGACAAAAACATGCCCGGCGCCATGATTGCCATGTGTCGGTTGAACATTCCCGCGATTTTTGTCTATGGCGGCACCATCAAGCCGGGGCATCACAATGGCGAAGACCTGACAGTCGTCAGTGCCTTTGAAGCCGTCGGTCAATATAGCGCTGGCAAAATTGATGATGACGAGTTACTCGCGGTTGAGCGCAATGCCTGTCCGGGGGCAGGCTCATGCGGCGGCATGTTTACGGCTAACACGATGTCTTCGGCGTTTGAGGCGATGGGCATGAGTCTGATGTATTCGTCAACGATGGCGGCTGAGGATGCCGAAAAAGCGGACAGCGCGGAGAAATCGGCAGCGGTGCTGGTAGATGCTATTCGCCAACAAATTTTGCCCCGGCAGATTCTCACGCGCCAGGCCTTTGAGAACGGGATCGCCGTTATCATGGCGAGCGGTGGCTCGACCAACTCAGTGCTGCACCTGCTGGCGATCGCCAATGCGATCGGGGTGCATCTCACCATTGATGACTTTGAAACAATTCGGCAGCGCGTGCCGGTGCTCTGTGATTTAAAGCCATCGGGTCGCTATGTGGCAACTGACTTCCACCAGGCAGGCGGGGTGCCGCAGGTAATGAAAATGCTGCTCAGCCAAGGCTTGCTGCATGGCGAAGCGCTGACCATTAGCGGCCAAACGGTGGCGGCATTGTTAACCGACATTCCCTCAACGCCCCGTGACGATCAGGACGTGATTCGCCCCTTTGACGCGCCCCTTTATCCCCAAGGGCACCTCGGCATTCTCAAGGGCAACCTAGCGGCAGAAGGGGCGGTAGCCAAGCTCACCGGCATCAAAAATCGGCAAATCACTGGCCCGGCTCGCGTGTTCGAATCAGAAGAGGCCTGCCTGCGCGCGATTTTAGACAAAAAAATTGTGGCGGGTGATGTCGTGGTCGTGCGTTACGAAGGCCCGAAGGGTGGCCCCGGTATGCGCGAAATGCTTGCCCCCACCTCCGCCATCATCGGTGCGGGACTCGGCGATTCCGTCGGTCTAATCACCGATGGTCGGTTCTCCGGTGGTACCTACGGCATGGTCGTCGGACACGTTGCGCCGGAAGCGGCAGTGGGAGGCACCATCGCCTTAGTGCAAGAGGGCGATTCCATCACCATTGACGCCGACCAGAACCTGCTGCAGCTCAATGTCGATGAGCAAACCTTGGCCCAGCGCCGGACCGACTGGTCAGGACATCAGCCCAATTACACCCGCGGCGTTTTAGGCAAATATGCCAAGCTGGTGTCGTCTAGTAGTCGCGGAGCCGTGACCGACCTCGATCTGTTTGAGTAGACGTCAAACGTTCAAATAGACCGATAACGCTCCCGCACCAGGTATCACTTTGGGCGGGAGATTTGCGTTTAGGCAGAACCCCAACCCGGACTAGAACATTTCTGCCAGGTCTTTGAGCTGATCACTGATGCTAATGGCGATCGCGTTCCCCGACGCTGCCTCTAAATCAGCCAAGTCCAACAGCAAGCTTTGGCGCAAAAGGTATTCGTCAAACGTTTCTGGATCGTAAACTTCTGCCAGAGCGTCATACCACAAACCCGAGCTGGCATAGGCTTGCGCCCTTTGAGCAGAACTGCTGGCAACGTCCACGGCAGGCATATCGGGCATTGGGTCAACAATTTCCACTGAGGTGGCGGTCCAACTACTGACCATTTCCGTATCAGCGCTGCAGCGCAGCGTGGCTTGCCACAGATAGGTTTCTCCCACCGTGAGGGCCGGGGCGTTGGCGGGCAGCGTGTAGGCCACAAAGTTGGACTGGGGGAGCACGGTTTCGCTAAAAATGGGCTCCTCGAGATCGTCCTGATATAGCTCAAACTGCATGACACCCACCGTGGGGCTGTCGGTATACCAGACAAAGGTGGGACGAGTCGAAAAGGATTGACCCACCCCACTAAATTGGGGCGCGATCGCCGCCAAGCTATCGTCACTACACCAGTCCCGCGAGCCGCCGCTACCGGTATTGCCGCCCCCCGAAATGCGCGAGTTGGGCGGCGGCTCGTAGGCGCGTCCCTTATGGTTGCTGTCGACCTGCGGTGAGGCAGCAATCGCCCCACCGGCAGTGGCCAAGCTTGATCCGGCTAGCAGCAGTAACATCAGGCTGCGCCCGCGACCAGGGGCCGATAGCTGGAGACGAAAGCGAGAGAGGGGCTGATGAGAAGTCATAGCTGAATCCCAAATGGATGATTGGTCTGGGGGCTCGCAACAGGCCAACTAGATCGATCGGCTGCTGCATCTCGATGGTCGTAACTTCCACGATAGGCAAAGGTTGGCCTCAACATCTTCTCAATTTCAGCCAGTTGTCTGGCATCAATGGGCCAATGGCATGACAGTTTTCGGCCAAGCAAATCCGGCTGGGCAAATCAAGGTTTCGGCCTCCAGGGATAAGTCTGCCACCAAGGGCGAGGCCGCTTCAAGGGCCAGCGGATTTCGCAGACCGTCCCCGTTTTTTGAAAAGTTCGCTGAAATTCGCCCTGTAATCGGGTGGCTAGCGCCAGTGCCTGCTGAGTGAACAGGCCTCAAGAGCTGACAACGGAAGAAGACGGT
>CALCPB010000243.1 GCA_937897665.1 uncultured Halomicronema sp.
ATCCCGGCCCGACGATATCAGTGAAAATAAACAGCCCCAGCTCTTTACCCAATTTTCGGTGGTCGCGGCGTTTGGCTTCTTCGCGGCGGCGCTTATATTCCGCCAATTGTTCGGGAGTTTCCCAGGCGGTGCCATAGATGCGCTGCAGCTGCGCCTTGCTGGAATCACCGCGCCAATAGGCCCCGGCTACCGATTCCAGGTCAAAGGCTTTCGGGTTGAGATCTTTAGTGGTTTCGACATGCGGCCCGGCGCACAAATCCCACCACTGATCGCCGAGGTGATACAAGGTGATGGGCTCTTTTAGATCCGCCAAAATTTCGAGCTTATAGGGCTCGTTCAGAGCTTTGATGCGACGCTCAGCCTCTTCACGAGTTACCTCTTCACACTCAACCGACAGACCCTTGTTGATGATTTTGATCATCTGCTTTTTGATCGCCTTGAGATCCTTATCGGTAAAGGCGTCCGGGCTATCAAAGTCGTAATAAAAGCCGTAGTCAATCCACGGGCCGATTGTGACCTGCGCCTTGGGAAATAATGTCTGCACCGCCATGGCCATCACGTGAGAAAACGTGTGGCGAATGCGCTTGAGGCTATCGGACTCATCAGTGCGGGGCAGATGAATCTTTTCGGGCAGGTCGTCGGCTTGATCCATAGTGAGCGGGGGAGAGGATGGCGAGGTCACAACAGATAGTCTACAAGGGAAGGTTAAAGTCCTACCGGGTTCTGCTGCTGCTTTTATCCTAATCGGTGCGATCGCAGTTGGGGGCGGCGATCGCGTCTAGTCCCAGCGAATCCACTACTTGGATATAGCCGTGAAGGGCTAGGGGTGAATTTTGACCTCAACCCTCGTCCCAAAGTCGTCAGGAGGGGGACGTTTCTCCTCCGGTTTCGGCAATGTGTTGACTGGTAGAGCCGCGCTTGACAGCACTCACCCAGCACCCTAAGGTCAAAGCCTAGTGACCCAGCGGGCGATCGCCGCTGCTGACTGTCGCCCTGCCATTGCTCCCGCCCTCTTACAGGAATTTAGCCGCCCATGCGTTGCACCATCATTAGCCGTGCCGGACAAGTGCTTGCCCACGGACGGCTGTTTATCAGCCATGAAGAAGACGGCCTGCGACTCAATTTAGAAACCGATCGCGGTCTGATTTTGCCGGGTGGCCTGCTCGAAGATGATGGCGACATGACGATGGCGAGCGGGGTATTGGCGGATCAGTTTTTTGATGTGTGGGGCATGAGTGGCCTGACTCTGAGCATTCAATGCGGCCATCAGGGCGATGCGCCCAACGGCATGTTGCCGCCCTCTGGCGATATCGATATGTCGCTGCTGTAAAAATCATTCAGTCCCCATTGCCTCGCAAAATTTGGCGCTATCGTTGGCCTTAAGCGTTGGAGCAAGCGATGGCGTTGTTGGAAAGTGCGATCGGAGGTATCGCCGTTTCGGTACTGGATACTGCTTTTAAAGCGGGTGGGGCGGTTGCCAAGCAAATTAAAGGAGCCTACGACGAAACCCAGGCTACACAAAAGGCTTTGACCGCCGTGCACAATTACGTGCAGCGCTACGAAAAGCGCCACTGCCAGGTCAAGGTGATGCCGGGGCTGATGAAAGAGCCTCTGCCCCTAGAAGATATTTACACTGCAGTAAAGCTACTGGATGATGACGGTATTGGTGCTTTTCTCGGAGTTGATGCCTTAGAAGATACCTATCGTGCAAAAGG
>CALCPB010000244.1 GCA_937897665.1 uncultured Halomicronema sp.
TTGCTGAGGGGGATAAACCCACGAAGAGGCCATGACCGAATCCGGCGTGCAGATCTCCCGCCAGCATCAGGCAGCGATATGGAAGCACTTCTTGAAAGGTTCTGTCAGGCGTCAGGCGTCAGGTGAACTCAGTTCTCAGGCGTCAACGGTAGTTTGGCAGGAATACCTGGCAATCGCGGAAAATCGTCATCGGTTAGGGCGCACTTGCCCACATAGACGCAATGTCGTACGCCTTGCGTTAGCGGCGTACGACTAGATGCGACCGAGAGCAGCTTGCCCCCCAGTTGTTGGGCCACTGCGGCAGTGTTGTGGGAATCTTCGTCGCTCCACTGGCCCCGATAGAGCACCGCAACACCGCCCACCTTCACTAAGGGCAGCGCATATTCCAGGCAGGTGGGTGCTGGGCCAACCGCTCGCAGCAGGGCCAAATCGTATTGTTCGCGGTGGCTAGGCTGATGGGCCAAAAATTCGGCGCGATCGGCGATCGCTCGCACATTCTTGAGTCCAATTGACTCCGCTGATTCGGTCAAAAAGCGCACCTTTTTCTGAGTCGAATCCAGTAAGGTGATTTGCCACGACCCAAAAGCGATCGCTGCGGGCAAGCCCGGAAATCCCGCTCCTGTACCAATATCGACCACCCGAGCCGTCGCTCGTTCAGTCACCCAAGCGGGGGCACCAATAGACGTCAACCAAGGCGCTAGGCCGCTAAGTGAATCCCACAAGTGCTTTTCCCAAAAGGCGTCTGGGTCAGTGAGTCGGGTTAAGTTCATCTGCTGGTTGCCCTGCAAGATGGCCTCATACACCCGTTGAAACAGGGCTTGCTGCTCAGGCGTGGGCTGCCACTGCAGCGTTTGCTGCCACTGCTGTTCATAATCGGGTAGTGGCGACGGAGTCGGTTCACCTACAGTCACGCGGTGGCCTCCGCTGGAGTCATGAGCTTATAAGGCTGTAAGACGCCATGATCAAGGGTCCAGGCGCGATCAGCAAGTTCAATCAGCTCACTGGCATCGTGGGTCACAATGAGCAGGCTCCAATTTTTTTTGAGTTGCTTCAAGAGGCTGACCACTTGACGGCGCATAGACCAGTCGAGTCCGGCGGTAGGTTCGTCCAATAGTAATAGATAGGGCTGGCGAATGAGCTGCACGGCCAAGGCTAAGCGTCGTTGCTGTCCGCCGCTCAACGCATGGGGCTCCGCCTGTAGCGAAAGATGGCCTAGACCAACGGATTCGAGAGTTTGCGTGATGCGACCTTTAGACAGCTCAGGATGACCCAGACGCAGTTCTTCCAACACGTTGTGACCGCAAAAGTGCCGCTCCGGAAATTGAAACACCAACCCAGCCAGCTGCTGCAACGCTTCAGGCAGCAAGACTTGATTGCGCCAGCGCACCTCGCCCGCCGTCGGATAGGCTAACCCGGCCAAAATTTCGAGCAGAGTCGTTTTTCCAGAGCCGCTGGGGCCAATAACCAAGCCGAGTTCTTGCGGGCCGAGGTCTAAAGACAGATTCTGCAGAATTGGTTGAGGTGTTGAGGCTGGGTGATATGACAAATCGCGGAGATTGAGCATGCCGTCTGCTGGGCTGATGACTTTTATTTAAGGTACCCGCAATTGATCCAAGGCGTGGGCGATCGCACGTAAGAAATGCCAAGTTTATCTCTTTTACGGTTTGCCACAGTAGCGCGATGGGCAGAGCTGGCCGGCTTTAACGCTGTGGAACTCTTTCCGGAATTCGCCCGTCAAGCGGGGGAGATGTATCTGCCAATACAATATTGAGAAATCAACACGCTTTGCTGCTGAAGCGGCATATTAGATGCAGAGAGTTGAGTCGTGTTCTAGAAGACTCGCACTAGAGCCATGATTTTGCTAAAAACTCAGCAGTCACTTTGTCAGTCAACCTTTACGCTCTCCACAGATATGTCAAACTTCGTAACAGGTATTATTCATCAACCGTTCACCCGTAAAAATGTTCGGCGTTTGAGCTGTTTGCTGATGGGCGTTAGCCTTGCCATTCTTCCCTTAACTCAAACGGCCTTTGCAGGCGATCCCTTTCGCACTGAGGCACCCCACGACATCAGCGATACGAGCGAACAAATTTTTTACGCGATGTTTCGCGATGGCGACTACGTAGCGGCTCGTGAATATTTAGACAGTGCGGGCGCTGATGCGGAGGCCGATCCCCTATTTCATGCTTTGGGCGCGGCCCTTGCCTACCTTGACGAAGATTGGGCCATGTTAGCCTCAAAAGCGGCGCTGACTCAGCAAACAGCAACTGAATTGGCCGGTTCTGATGCTTTGCGGAGCAATCTATACGAAGCCGTAGGCGTATTTTTAGAAGGCGCTCACATCTTGCAAACTGAAGGGGTGGCTCAGGGGACTCCGAAAGCGCTGGGGATGCTGCAGCGAGTGTTTGACCGCATGGATGCGGCAGAGGCGATTGACCCTGAAGACCCAGAATTGAGCTTGCTCAAGGGCTATATGGATTTGCTGTTGGCGGTCAATTTGCCCTTTGCGAACCCTGAGAAAGCGATCGGCCGCCTAGAAACCTATGGCTACCCAACCTATGTCGCCTATCGCGGCATTGCTCTCGGCTACCGCGATCTCGATCGCGACACCGAGGCGCTGGCAGCCGTTGATGTGGCTCTTGGGGCAGCTCCCAACAATCCGGATTTGCTTTATCTCAAGGCGCAGCTTCTACGCCGCTTGGATCGCACGGCAGAAAGCCAGGAATATTTCGCTCAGGCAATTGAGTATGCCGATCAGCTCCCCGCTGCCACCAGTCGACAAATTGCCTTTGAGCAGTGCCACATCACCGGAGAAGACCGGGCGGTTTGTAATGCTCGCGCAGCCGAGCAGTTTGGCGAATAGGCTCGCGATCGAGATGGCGGTAGCCTATTCGCGCTGCCATCGTTAGCCACACCGCTGGTAAAGTTCAAGTGCTGTCCCTGGATATCTTCAGAGACAGCGCCTTTAATGTGGCCAGACATTGCTTCCCATCCGGTCTCGCTGAGGGCTCAACAACAGATTTTTTTCATTCAACAATTACGATAGTTGGTCAGACTTTCACAATTCGCATTCAAATCACCAGCTCAAACCGGGAAAAACTAATCTAAGAGTTCCTGATATCTGCGTTGAATTCTTTGCGAGGTTATGGGCCATGTTGTTTGATCGAGTTTTAGAGGATAGTTTAGGCTATATCCGGCGAAAGCTCTGGTATGACAAAGGATACAGTCCTGAATCGGCTCCCAAAACGTTTCAACCGGATCAATCAGTCAGTGGTGAATCGGGTGTACTTCATCGCCTAGAAGGACGGGATACACCGCGTGCCGTGCGGACATGGGTATATTCACCAAACCGACAAAATTTGAACACGTCTGAACCGGCAAGCAGCCCGATGGATTTGCATATTTATACAGATTTTTTGCGGCCGTTGCCCCACAACATCACTCCGATGGGCATTGAGCAAAGAGCCTTTCGCGATAATCAGCGTCAGCACAATATCCCCGTGATGACTCATCGGCTGCAAATACTGAAAGCTAGCCATTATGTCACTGCAGAAGGTTTCTACAGTTGGGATATGGTGTTTTGGCAAGACATTGACCTTTTACCACCCCTCAAAAGTAAGCTGTCGAGCAAAACTGCTGATCGGTTAGCGATGCTACTGACTGACAAGGTCGCTTTCCGATGCTTAGAGATCGATGATCCGTTGGAGACGGAGCCAGAGGTTTGGGAAAAGATTGTGAGTGAAGTGATGCCCCCGGTCTTGGCCAAACTGCTCCGGTTCTAGCGGGCGATCTCGATCA
>CALCPB010000245.1 GCA_937897665.1 uncultured Halomicronema sp.
CGGTGCGCGACGGTGGGTTTGACCTGCTGATGACGGAGTATACGACGCTGGTGAATCTGGCTGTAGCTGATGATGGTGAAGCAGAGAGCGGGGAAACCGCGAGCTTTAGCTTGGCTGCGGGTGACGGCTATGAAGTGGTTGAAGAGTATAGTGGCGGTACTTTTAACCTAATCGATACACGGTCAGATATTCCGCGAGGTGTTGTTGTCGAACCCAATGACATCATTGCTGTCGCAACAGATACGGCAATCACCCCTGAGAATCCCTCTTTTTCGGCTACTGATAGCATTTATTTTGATATCGGTAACCGCTACCTCAACGAGGATGGCACCTACACCTATATCGACTACAACGAGGATGTCGATCTGTACCAGGTAGAATTGAGTGTAGGGGATACGGTTACTGTTCAAACCTCTGAGGTTGAAGGCAATAAATTTGGAGGCCAGGGGCTTACATCAGGTTTGGCAGTCCTTGATGCTGACGGGAACCGACTTTTTGCAACTTCAACTGTCGCGCAGCTCGCACCACCCAATAAGCTATTTGAAAGTGATTTAAATTTCGACCTCAATGAAGATGGGACGATTGTTAGTCCGGACAATTATCTAGAATTTACCGCACCAGAAGATGGAATCTATTACTTTGGAGTTTCTGGTTTCGCTTCTGCAACGTCTCAAAACTTTGGGGAAGACCGCTCATACAGTATCGAAACCCCAGGTTTAGGGGAGAATAATCGGATAACGTTAGGTAGTTACGAGATTGAGATTGATTTACTGACTCCTGACAATCCTCGGCAATTAGGAACGCCAACTCCACCTGTCAGCAATCCCAATGTTACTAATCCTCCTACTCTCTTCTTAAATGCTAATCCCGTCACGGTTGATAGTGAAGGAAATCTCACTAATGGAGTAGTAGAGTTCGTCGAAGATGGGGGTAATTCTAGGGTCAGCTTTACGATTAAGGCTGAAGGCGAAATTCCTGAAGAAGGCATTGAATTTGTTCTTAACAGCAATGCCAATCTGTTTGATTATGTTTCGTTACTTGATCAGACTACTCTTCCGGGCACTATCGGTGGACAGTCTCTGGGCGCATTTTACAACGAGGACGGCATACCTACTGGGATTCGGCTCCTCATTGAAGAACCGACGATGATAGTTGACTTTGAAGCTGCCAATCGGGGATTTTTGGTAGAACTATTCGGAGTAGAGTCTCTCGTAAATGAGTTTGAACCCTTAGAAACTGATGGAGCTGAGGATGTTAGCTTTTTTCTACAGCCTGGTGAAGGCTATGAAGTTGCTCCCGATGTGGGAACGACTGAGGTAACTTACTACGATTCGGTAGCAGATGTCCCTGCCTCTACAGGTGGTGGCAACACCGTTCCTGAAGTGGGCATTAGCATTAGCGAAACGCAGCTCATTGAAACCGAAGGAACTGTAACTACACTCACCTTTACCTTGTCCGAACCAGCGCCAGCAGGAGGCTTGACGGTACTTTTAGATAGTGAAGACAATGTCATTGTTGGTAGCGTCCTTAGTCAGTTCGATGTGCTTAATGCTGAGGTTGTGGGCGGTGATTTTCCGATTGCCAATGCCGATACCTCTGGATTTTTCTTCAACATCACCGAGCAAACTGCCACTATTACCTTCTCAGTTTTTGATGAGCTAAGCGCTGGTTTGGATTTGCCCGCAAATTCTTTTCAAGAAGGACTCCTTGACCTCACCTTTGCCCTACAGCCCCAGGCTGGTTACACTATCGACGAGTCAGCTAGTGAAATTAACCTCACTATTGCTGATAATCCTGATTCACAGATTCAGGTGAGTTTAACTGGCTCTACTGAGGCAGACCCAGAAAGCACCACTCTGATTGAAGCAGAAGGTACGGTGAGCGTTCATACCTTTAGCCTCAGTTCAACCCCACCAGTCGAGGGCTTAACCGTTAGCATTAATGCGCCCAACTTGAATGACTTTGATGTAGATGCGATTGAGGTGCAAGGTGGCACAATTGCCAATCTCAGCAATGAAGGTTTTGACTTGACCATTACCGAACGGGAAGCAACTATCAGTCTTCCTATTCTCGAAGATGGCATCAACGAAGGTAGCGAAACCGCTAACTTTACTCTAGAACCCGGCAACACCTATGAACTGAATGCAGCAGCCACAATAGCCACCTTCGCCCTAGCCGACACCATAGATCAGGTCAGCATTCCCACAGAAATTGAGCGAAACAACGTTATATCTCAAGCAAGTGCTCTAGGGTTGAATATCAATAATCCTACGATATCTATCGATGGGGAACTATCAGGATATGGTGGTACACCAGGTAGATTCTTTGGCCATTCCGAAGATGTTGACTTTTACTCGTTGATCCTAGAAGCCGGCCAAACTATTGCTTTAGATGTTGACGGTGGTGCCACGGCTGATCTTGTTTTTGCTGGCGCTCGTGTAGAAGATGTGGTGTTTCCTGCACAGGCAGAAAATGACCTGAGAACCGACGCTGAATTGCGTTTGTTTGATTCAAACGGTAATGAGGTTGCTGCCAACAACGATGGTGCTGCTCCTGGCGAAGACTTTTCTCGTGATCCGTTCATCGAGTACACGGCCTCTGAATCAGGCACTTTCTATGTCGGTGTCAGTCAACTCGGCAACCGCAGCTACGACCCCAATGTGGAAAGCAGCGGTAGCGGCTGGACGTTCCCGGAAGTCAGCGTGTTCTTTGGCCCCTATGAACTCACGGCCACACTCACCGACGGCAACACCCCGCCGCCCACTGGCGACCTCACGGGCACCGATGCTGCCGATACGCTGCTTGGCGATACTGGTGACAACCTTCTCGATGGGCTGCAGGGCGACGACATTTATACAGGTGGTGCAGGCGCTGACCAGTTCGTCCTGCCTTTGGCCCAAGGCGTGGATATCATCACCGACTTTGAGGTCGGCGTTGACCAAATTAGCCTGGGTGGGCTGACTCCCGACGGCGTCAAGTTCTTTGAGCTGAGCAGCGACACCCTGGTGCTCACCGCCAGCAACGAGCTGATCGGCGTCGTGCAGGGCGTGACGGGACTAGATAGCAGCGTGTTTGCGTAGATAGGGAACAGGGAACAGGGAACAGGGAACAGGGAATAGGGAATAGGGAGTTAGTCTTGCCTGTCATCTGTCACCTGTTCCCTGTCATCTAAGATCGACTTGAACCATCCATTCGACTGTGCTCACTTGAGGCAGTCGGATTTTTGTGCGGCTTGATCTAGCGCGATCGCCCGACTCGATTAGAGTCCTTGGAGAGAGTGATTGCATGAACTTGCAAACTTTGCAAAAGTCACAAAGTCATCAAAGTCGCCTGACTAATAAGAAAGAAAATCAATAGAAACGATTGTCTTCACGCCAAGTTCATGAACCAGCCATGAACTTGGTGCTTTGCCTGTTATGCCTGGAACTTCTTGGCACGGCAAGGGTCTTAGAAATAAAGTCTCGAAATGGTCAGCAATACAACCTTTTTGCTTAAATTGCTGCTGTCCGGTGGATATACGCAGCGCTTCACTATAACTTTACACATCTCATGTGAGAATCCGAAAATGCCGTGATAGCATTTATATGAAATTATTGAGAGCTACTCCCAATAAGGAGGTGGATTCCCCAATTCTCGTTCGTCTGAGCGTTGGTTGGGTGCAGACTGAGTCCCTTAGTCGGTTTCGAGTAACTGGTGGGGTTTTATACGCACCCATTTTTCTGGTTTTAAAAGAGTTTCAGGATTCAGGGTGTTTATCTCAATGGCGTTGAAGGCATGGCTGTAGCAGCGATCGCTCAT
>CALCPB010000246.1 GCA_937897665.1 uncultured Halomicronema sp.
CCGCCCAGCCTCGCCCCCGCCACAGCCCCACTGCCGTCACGACATCAAAAAGCAGGAGAGTAATATCCAAACTCCGCCACAGCAGCGGTGTCGAGAGCCAGGGAGTGCCCGTCAGCCCGGCGATGTTGCCAATATGAACCGTGGCCCCGTAAAGCATTACCAATGCGAGAAATTTGGCATAAATGGATGACCAAGGCTGCTGCAGAGCCGCATTAGCGTTTTCGTTGATGAGCATATGAGGGTTCCTTCGCTAGCCTGTTTGGAAAAGTGGCAAACAGCCTCTCGTGTGATGTCGACAGCCGATGAATCTCGCCCACAATTTTACCCCGGTAATTGTGAGGAGCAATCTTTGTGATTCGTGGCAAGTGTCGCAATGCCACAGGTGCAGAAAAATTTCCCGTTACTCGCGCTCTCATCCGATCGGGTCTGGATTTCTCGAAAGCCAGCAGTCCGCAGAGCCGCTTCCAGCTCAGCGACGTCATAGGCTCGGAACCCGTATTGCGTGAGGCCCTGCGCTTCGAGAAAGGCTTTGCCAGCGTAGGCGATCGCGAGCTTTCCGTCTGGCTTTAGACAGCGATGACATTCTGCCAAAACAGTCTCAACCGCCGACCAAAAATATACGGTGTTGACGGTGACGATCGCATCCACGGTCTGATCAGGCAAGGGGATTGCTTCGGCAGCGGCAGCATACAGGCTGAGCTGACCGCTGGCGATCGCTGACTTAAAGCGGTTTTGTCCGACTGCCAGGGAAGCCGGTGCGGGATCAATCCCCGTGATGTGCAGCGATCGCTCCGTTTGCCGCAGGCGCTGCATCAGGTCACCACCGCCAAAGCCGATTTCCAAAATATGCTGTTGCGGCTGCACCGCTAGCATCGTCAATGCTAGCTGATTCATCGTGGCATTCCCTCGATTGAGGACTCGCAGCAGCAGTCGTCCAGCCCCACCGGCGGGATGTCCTAACTGTTTGGCCACATAAGCCTGCAAGCGTTTCATGAGCATTGCAATCACGCCAACCATTCTTCGGCTGTAATAGCATAGCGCTCATGATCTTGCCAGGTGCCTGCGATTTTGAGATAGCGAGGGGAATAGCCTTCTAGCCTGAAGCCGAGCGATTTGACCAAAGCAAGCGATGCGATGTTACTAGGCTGAATGTTGGCTTCTAACCGATGCAGTGCGAGATTGCCGAAAGCCAGAGAAATCACCAAAGCCATTGCTTGTTTCATTCGCCCCTGACCATGGTTGGGCACAAAGGCATAATAGCCAAGGAACGCTGATTGAAAGGCTCCGCGAACAATCTCATTAACGTTGATGCACCCAATGAGCGAGCCATCACTCGTTCTGGCTAAATAGCTGAAATTGTTGTCTGCCGAGTACTTTGTGAGATGCTTAGAAAATTGCTCAGGCGTGGATGGGGGAGCCACCCAGTCCTTAAACAAGCTGCGGCTCCGGATAACAGCTGCTAGAAACTGTGCTTCGTCCTCGGCGCAAACGGCTGATATCGAAATACTCACGCGGTTACTTTTGCTGCCCTACGACTAAAGTTGGCCGGGGCATACAACCTCAAACTCAGTTCTATTCAAGCTGGAAAACCGACTAGCCGATCTGAATGGCCACTTTGCCCTGCACCTGACGCTGCTCTAGATAGCGAATCGCCGCTGGGACTTCTGCAAGGGGATAGGTGCGATCGACATAGGGGACAATCTTGCCCGTCTCAACCAGGTTCTTGAGAACTCTCAAATCATCCTGCTGGACTGCTGCAGTCAGACACTTCACCTGTTTGCGGGTGATCTGGGTAATCATCGGCTCGAGCAGCATCGCCTGGAAAAATCGTGGCGTCGCACCGCCGACCAGCACATAGGTTCCCTGAGGTGTCAACGTCGGCAGCCAGTCGAATACGGAGCGGTAGGCGGCGGCATCAATAATCAGATCATACTGCTGTCCCGTCTGGGTAATGTCGGTTTGGGTGTAGTCAATCACCTGATTGGCCCCGAGCGATCGCACCATCGCCACTTTGTCGGTGCGGCAAACCCCCGTCACCTCAGCGCCCATCGCCTTCGCTAACTGAATCGCAAAGGAGCCGACACCTCCGGCGGCCCCATTAACCAACACCTGCTGTCCCGACTGCAGCTGGCCGACATCGCGCAGGGCTTGCAGGGCGGCGAGGGCTGAGGTGGGCACAGTGGCCGCTGCTGCAAAGGTCAGAGACTTCGGCTTTGCAACCAGCGCCGTGGCGGGCGCACAAACGTATTCGGCAAAGGCCCCGAACCCGCATTCAGAAAGATCGCCAAACACCTCATCCCCTGGCTGAAATTCAGTCACATCCTGGCCCACAGCTTCGATCCGCCCAGCCACATCATTGCCAAGAATCCGAATCTTTGGCTGACGCAGCCCCCCAAAGACGAGACGAATCAAGAACGGCGTCCCCCGCATCAGATGCCAAACCCCAGCATGAACCGAGGAGGCCTGAACCTTGATCAACACTTCATGGGCTTGCGGCACGGGGCGCTCAATGTCCTTGAGCTGCAACACATCGGGTGAGCCGTATGCGGTTTGAACGATCGCGTTCATTGTGGCAACCTCTGGCACTGCAGAGTGAGGACTCATCGTTTGCATAACACTTCTCCAATGGCGACAAGGTTAATAGAAAAACAGTCAAACCTTTTACCACCTCAACTTACAGTGTAAGCTTAACTTACGGCGTAAGTTTGTCAAGATAAAGAGCGGCGTGATCGCGCAAACCCTTGACTTCAGACTTGTCCTCTGATGAAATAAGATTGAGATGGCTCAGACCCCGCCTTCTGATCCCATTCCTCTGGTGCCGCTGAGTCGGGAACGAATATTGCAAACGGCGCTGCAGCTGGCGGATGAAGCGGGTCTCGAAGCCCTGTCGATGCGGCAGCTAGCCCAAAAGTTGGGGGTCAAGGCGATGTCGTTGTATAACCACGTCGCCAATAAAGAAGATATTTTGGATGGTTTGGTCGATTTGGTGGTGGGTGAGATTGCGCTACCCCGCCGAGAGGTCGACTGGAAAACTGCTATGCGGCAACGGGCGCTCTCGGCACATACCGTGCTGTTGCGTCATCCTTGGGCGACGTTGGCGATCGTGTCGCGGGTGAATGTGGGGCCAGCCACCTTGCGCTATGTGGAGGCCACCCTGGGCTGTTTGGTCGAAGCGGGCTTTTCCTTTGAGCAGGCGGATCACGTGTGGAATGCGATCGACAGCCACATCTATGGCTTTACCCTGCAAGCGTTGAACTTTCCCTTTGAGGCGGCGGAATATTCAACCGTAGCGAAGGACTATGTAGCGATGATTCCCCCTGAGCAATATCCTTACCTCAATCAGCTCACCCATAACATCATTGAGGGGCGTTATAACGGGCTCCATGATTTTGAGTTTGCCCTCGAATTGCTGCTCAATGGCTTGGAAGAGTGGCGTGACCGAACTTTAATTTGGTCAAAAAGGAACGCCCCTTTACTTTTCGGCCTCCGACCAGGGTGAGCAGATATCTAGCAGGCAGCCGTTGGGGTCAGTCGCCAAAAAGCGCCGCTGGCCATAGAACTCGTTACGAGGTTCCTGAATGATCTCTAGTCCCAAAGACTTTGCCTTAGCAAAGACTGCATCAACATCGGGGACAACAAAGGTGACGTACATGCCGGTGGGCGCGGTTTGAAACTGGGGCGGCACGAGTTCGTGATGGCGGGCAATGATGCCAAATTCGAGTTCGGCATTGGCGGGACAAGGCAGTTGCAAATAACAATCGAAGTAATAGTTAAACTTAACTACCAGCAGTGAGACAA
>CALCPB010000247.1 GCA_937897665.1 uncultured Halomicronema sp.
CTGCAGGCGCAGCTGTACAGCTTCCCCATTTCGGCCTTAAATCTGCCACCTGCCGACTCTGAATACGGCTCGCTGCGCGGACAGGTCGAGTTTGCCAATGCCACCGTCAATCTGAACGATTTCAGCACGACGGGCCAGTTTGATGTACAAAATCTGAGCATCGGTTTCTACAGCGTCGATCGCCTCTTTGGCGGCTTTTCCTACGCTGACGGGGTTGCCCGGCTGGCCAACGGTCAAATCCTCATGGCCGATCGCGATGCTCGCGGGGTGGCGATCGCCACCCGCCAAAGCTGTGTCGGGCCGCTAAGGCTATAACCACTCTCAGCAACTCAAGGCCCCACACTCGAGTGATGACGGGGGACTGAGCGCCGAGTTATAGGTCATTCCTAACTCTCCAGAAGAAGCTGAAGCTATTTTGGCCACGACGGCTGCAGGCAATCCCAACGGAACTCTGCTCGATCAGCTGCGGCGGCTCTCAGAAATTATGGAGCTGGAAGTCCAGGAAGAGATTCAGGCCAGTCAATCGACCATTCCGCCTCTCAGTGAGTTGCAGGGTGCCTTTGATGGCGTGGTGAATGTCTCGGCCGATCTACCGGAAGACTTGAGAGTTAACTTTGACCTCAACGGGCAAGCTTGGCGCTGGGGACCAGACATTAGTGCTGATGTGGTGTTGGCCCAGGGCGGCTATCACAACGGCCTGATCACCCTGGCCCCCCTGCAATTTAGCTCTCAGGGCGAAACTGAAACCTCCTCTGTCATCCTGGCCGGTGAGTTTTCTATTGACCCGGCGGATAATGATAATCGCCAGATGACCCTCGAAGTGGTCAACCTCCCCAGCCGCCAGCTCGAAGATTTGGCGAATCTGCCCTTTGCGTTGACCGGCGATGTCAACGGAACCGCCGAACTGCGGGGTCGCTTGAGTGCGCCCAATCTCTCTGGTCAGCTGCAGATTGCCAATGGCACCCTTAACAATGCCCCGATCGAACAAGTAGAAGCGACCTTTTCCTATGTCAATGCGCGGGCAGGGCTTGATGCTGAGTTGCTGCTCGTCGGGTCTGATGACCCGCTGACGCTATCGGCACGGGGACCTTACCAGCTGGGCTTTGTGGCACAACCGCCCACTGACACCAGCTACCGCCTCGTCGCCAATGTCAAAGATGAAGGGTTTGCCCTGTTAAATCTGTTTACCCGTCAGATAGCCTGGGAGTCGGGCGCAGGCACGATGATTTTGGATCTAACGGGGGATACCGCTCAGAATAACGGTATTCCCAGCGAATTTCAGGGACTCGTGACACTGACTGGGGCCACGATCTCGGCTGCCGCTTTGCCAGTGCCGATGACTGACATTACCGGACGCATCCGGCTATCGCCCGCTAATTTCGGCAGCATCGGCGTTGAAGATCTCACTGGCCAGTTTAGTGAGGGCCAACTCATGGCAGAAGGGGTGTTTCCCCTGTTGGTGCCCTTACCCAGCCAAGAGGCAGCTGAGTCCGATCCTGACGCCGATAGTCCAGAAGCAACGGTAGACGCGCCACAACCAGGAGACGGTTCAGAGATTGAAGACACCTCAGAGACCGCAGCTGCACCACAGGCTGAAGACGATTCCGAGATTGAAGATGACAATAGTTTCTCTGCTCAGATTCAAGACAGCTTTGATGCCCAGCCTCTGACGCTAGATCTCGAAAACATTGCCCTCAACCTGCGGGGACTATACAACGGGCAAGTCAATGGCGAGACCCAACTACTGGGCAGTTTATTGTCAGGGCCGGTGCTCTCCGGGGAAATTGATCTCACGCGCGGCACGATTACGATTCCTGAGGGCAACAATGCGGCTCCCGTCACGACCGCAACGGACGATCGCTCGACGCGCGAAAACCCACTCCCCCCCCTGCGGTTTGACAACTTACGTTTGGTGCTAGCCCGGAATATCAACATCGTGCAGGGTAATTTGCTGGATGTCAGAGCCCGCGGGGGGATGCGGCTGGACGGCACCATCGATAATCTACGGCCAACAGGAACAATTCAACTGCCCTCAGGCCGGGTGGGGCTCTTTACAGTGGCGCTGAGACTAGCTGGCGATAACGATCGCGCCGAGTTTCGCGGCAATTTTGACCCCATCCTTGATGTCACCCTCCAGACCTCTCTGCCCGATGCCTCTTCCTTTAGTCAGGGCATTGGGGTGACGACGAGCCCCTTCCCCCAAAATGAAGTGTCAGATAACACCCTCAATGAGATTGGCCTCACCCAACAGGGCAACACCCTGGTGCGCATCAATGCCCGCTATACCGGCAAAGCCAGCGAACTCGCTGACCTGACGAACGATTCGAGAAAATTGGAGTTGACGAGTTCTCCCTCACGGTCTGAACAAGAGATCATCTCGCTGCTCAGCGGCAACGTGATTGGCGCATTGGACGCATTAGGCAACAGCGATGATGCCCTGGCCGGGCTGGGAACATTCTTGGGCTCGGCGCTGTTAAGCAACGTTCGAGACTTTTTAGGTGACACGATTCCTTTGAGTGAATTCCGCATCTTTCAGGTGAATGAGAGCAGTGGCGGAGTCAACGACTCAGAGGATATCGGCGGCGAAATTGGCTTCGACGTCACCTCTAACATCTCTGTATCGGTACTCAAGGTCTTGACCGATGACACGCCCTTTCAATTCAACACTCGCTATCGATTAAGTGATCAGTTCACCCTGCGTGGCACCACCAGCTATCAGGATTTCAGCGAGCGCACCGGAGTCTTGCTAGAGTATGAAACGCGGTTTTAAGCAATAGGTGGCGATGAAATCCTCCCCAGATGACTCTCCGCTAGCGAATGCGGCGGCACCCGCTAGTGATCCCGCAGCGCCAGCAGCCCTGCCTCGCTGGCGGCGCCTTTGGGTCAGTCAGCGAGAGAATGTTCGCATTCTAGCGATCGCGCTGCTGGTGGCCATTGTGCTGCGGATCTTTGTGGCGGAACACCGCTTTATTCCCTCTAACTCGATGGAACCAACGCTCCATGTGGGCGATCGCCTACTGGTCGAAAAAGTCTCCACCCATTTGCAGACGCCCCAAGTTGGCAACATTGTGGTCTTTGAGCCCCCGCCGCAGCTCCGCCAGTATGGCTACACCGGCAAGCAGGCTTTTATCAAGCGCGTGATTGCGATCCCTGGCGAAACGGTCACGGTGTCTGACCATCAGGTCTTTGTCAACGGCCTACCCCTGCAAGAGAGCTACATTTTGGAACCGCCCGATTATCTGATGGGCACTGTGACCGTGCCGCCCGGCAACATTTTTGTAATGGGTGACAACCGCAACGACAGCAATGACTCCCACGTCTGGGGCGTGCTGCCTCAGGAAAATGTCATCGGGGTGGCACGCTTGCGGTTTTGGCCCTTGTCACGCGTCGGTGCGGTCTCGTAATTCACCTGAGTTCAGGATTAGGGCTGAGGCACCGGTTCTCATCAAGCTCAGCGCTCTACCCAAAGAAGATGGGTCGTAGAGGGCAAACGGGTGTCACCCAGGACGCTGAGAGTCAGACATTGAGATAATGCATCCACTGGCTAGTTTGTGCAGCGGATAGGCGGAGTCGATGATGGGCGTCGCTCCAGTTGAGAAATGGCGATCGCCGCCTTTCGTTGATGATTTGCTCAGCGACTCGGGCTGACATGCCCGGTAACGCCATCAATTGCCCCACAGTGGCCTGGTTAAGCGACGTGGACTGAGCGGCAATCAAACTCTCAGGATCGTAATAACAAAAAGCCAGAATAGGGCTCAGCGGCTCTAGAGCGCGACTAGAGATTCCCAACGCGGCGGC
>CALCPB010000248.1 GCA_937897665.1 uncultured Halomicronema sp.
ACTTCTTGCACTTAGTTCAAGACATTGGGCGAGCGTTCAACATTGGCAACATTGGCACCTACGTCGATAGCAGCGGCGGCGAACTCAAAAACCGCAAAGCGCTTAAACTTCGCACCGATGAGGGGGCGCTAACCGTTGTGGAAGGCCCTGGTGATCCGGAGGACACCGCCGATCCGCTCGATTTAAACGTGGTGTTTCCGGAAGGATATCAGCAATACTGTGCTGCCTTTATCGCCGCCGCCCAGCAGCGTGCGCGCTGAACCGGGTTCCTGTCGAGAGAGGCAATGATTGGCGAGAACAGCTTGTAAAACCCGACTTCCCTGGTGTCTGGAGACGCCGGGGAGCCCGATGACAAGGAATACGGCGGCTCGATGGCAGCTACGGTGTGGGCTCAGTCGTCAGCAGCTCGACCGGAATCAGCTGATCGAGGGCAACGGCCTCTAACAGTGCATTCCAGTCGGCAGAGCTATCGCCTTGCTTGAGTGCTGCCGAAGCTGCTAACGCGTCGTACCACAGGCCTTCCACCGCGTAGAGTGCAGGCAGCGCCGCCGCTGGTGTAGTGGGGGCCACTACTCGGGCGTCAATCCGCTCGATAAACCCTTCGGTGACCACATCCGCACTGGGGTCAGTTTCGTCGCAGACCACGGACACATACCAGACATACACTTCGCCAGTCATTAGGGGCTGCTGTAACCCGTTGTTTGGCAAGCTGACTTGGGCAATGCCGGAGTCGCCTGCGATGTGGAAGCGCCCTTCATAGACCAGTGCACCGGTCACCTCATGACGAATGACAAACTTGACCTGTTCTGCTGTGGTGGGCGGCAGGTAGAAGTAAAACGCGGGATAGCCTGTTTGGGTATAGCCGTAGTTGGTCTCTGGCATCAGGGCAATCACCTTGTCATCAAAGGCCACGCAGGAGGTGCTGCGGGTTGACCCCGATTCGCGGTTGCCGGGGGCACTGATGTCAGGCAATCGGAACTGGAGAGTGCCCTGGGCGATCGCCGGTAGCATTCCCGCCATCAAGCCCCCAGTCATGAGCAGGCTGACGGTGCTGAGTAGGCCAATTTGCTGAACGCGACGAAAACCTTTCATAGAATCTAGTGAATCCAAAAATGAGTAGTGACCAATCAAACGTGAGGGGGAAACGAGGCAATTAAGTTGAGAACTGTTGTCTCAATCGAAGACTTGTGACAGTCGCGAACCAACGCGCCACCATCACTTCATAAGTGATAGCCATCAATAAACAATTGCTGTCGGGTGTGTGGTAGCAACAGCCCAACGCACTGTCAGGGTTGGCTTTGGTGTGTCACGCCAAGTGATGACACACTCTATGATAATTAAGGCTTTCTACTTATAACTTTCCCAAATCGCCTGGTGGGTATCCCTAGTGAGGTTTGATCTGAGTGATGCGCCCTGTCCCTAATCTAGGTCTACACGAGGCCATCTCACAATGACGGAGAACTGTTACGGTTTTTACGAAAAACTTCTCACTGCACGGTGGTATGACAGGTTTAAAGAAACTACCTGGTAAACAAGTATTGACTCCTAACTCTTGAGTCTGTCATCATTTAGATGCTCTACGGCTTGCCGTGCCTTGTTTCCAGCTCTTAGCTGAGGAAGTTGCTGCGGTGCGATTATGCCTAGTCTCAAAGCTTTTGGCCGTTAATTGACGGACGCGCCCTAGGCGTTCTATCCCGGTTTTCTGCATCTATGGTCATTCCCCCGCCTCCGCCTCGTCAAAAACTCCCGCCAAAATTGCAAACGGCGCTCAATTGGATTGGTCATTTGGGGCGACCAGCGGTGATGTCATCCCTCGCGACGGGGACGGGCATTCTCGGTTTGCGGACTTTGGGAGCACTGCAGGGCCTCGAACTGGGAGTTTACGACAACATGCTGCGGTGGCGGCCCACCCCGCCCCCGGACGATCGCATCCTCGTTGTTGGCATTAGCGAGTTAGATATTCAATCACGGCAAGAGTGGCCCATTCAAGACAGCACTGTAGCCGAACTGCTGGAGGTGCTGCTAGAGGCTGAACCTCAGGCCTTTGGGCTCGATATGTTTCGCGAGCTGCCCATTGGGACCGGTCAAGCCGAACTGCTGTCAGTGCTGCATAGCAGCGATCGCATTTTCCCTGTGTGTAAAATTAGCGGCGCTGATAATCCGGGCGTGCCGCCGCCTACCGATACCCTCGAGACGCAGGTGGGCTTTTCCGATTTAGTCGTTGATTCTGGCGGTATTTTACGCCGCAACCTGCTGATTGCGGCTCCTCCCGCTGAGACTGCAACTGTCGATACCCATTTGTGTAATAGCCCTGATAACCAGCTATTTTCCCTGAGTCTACAGCTGGCCTTGCGATATCTAGCGGCAGAGGGCAGCAACCCTGAACTCACCCTCAACCAAGAGCTGCAGCTGGGCCAAACGGTGCTGCCCCGCTTGACGCCTAACCTGGGGGGGTATCGTAACGTCGATGCTAACGGCTATCAAATTTTGTTGAACTATCGGGCGGCCCAGCAGCCGGTGCCGCAGGTGAGTTTGACCGATGTGTTGTCTGGTCAGGTGGCACCTGACCAAATTCGCGATCGCATCGTTTTGATTGGGGCGACTACCCCTGAAGCCAAAGACGAGTTTTATACCCCCTTTAGTGGCGGGCTGCGCGACAGCCAAAAAATGTCTGGTGTGATCGTGCATGCCCAATCGGTCAGCCAAATTTTGAGCGCTGTGCTTGACGATCGCCAGCTGTTATGGAGCTGGTCACCGC
>CALCPB010000249.1 GCA_937897665.1 uncultured Halomicronema sp.
AGCCGGAGAAGTCACCCGCATCAATGCCGTTGATGACAAAGCCGTTGCTGCCATCGAGGGCCGACAGCTCCAGCGCCGCGTCAAAGCCCGCCGCGCGGCCAAAGACGACGTAGCTCTCACCGGCGTACCTGTTGCCGTTGGGGGCGGCACGAAAAGCGCCGATAATCAGGTCATCGAGGCCATCGCCGTTGATATCTCCCGCGCTGCTCACCGACCAGCCGGAGAAGTCACCCGCATCAATGCCGTTGATGACAAAGCCGTTGCTGCCATCCAGATCCGCTAAATTCAAAACTGGGCCAAAGGTCATAATCAAAATCTCTCTCTTAATTAGTTACTGCTCAGGAGGGGTGAGCCCGTATCTGTTTGGCGTGCTGTAGGATCCCCCGCTGTCGCCGCCCCCTTAAAAAAGGGGCTCAGTACTTCACGGGCTTGGCAGTCCCCCTTTTTCTAGCGAAGCCATGCCCGGAGGGCTTTAGGGGGATTGAGGGGGATCGGCAGTAGTCGGGCGCTAAACACAGGCACGCGCCTGCTCACCCCGCAAACTCACCCATCGAAATCACGCGGCGAATCGCATCCTGACGAAAGCCAAGCGCCATGGGCCGCCGCACCTGCGGCAACACCGCCACGTCATACAGCTCATGAATCACCCCCGAAATACGCAGGGTATGCACCAAATCACCGCTGCGCAGGTCAATCACCCCCAGCCCACAGCGGGGCGTCGCCCCTTTGGCCACCAGCGCCTCGTCGAGGGGCAACCCCTGCAAGCTTTGGTTGTGGCGCGGCTCCGATAGCCCCACCACGGCAAAATCGCCCATCATCGTTAGCCCCCGCAAATAGCCGGGGCAAAACGCCACTGGCTCAAACCGGCCCGTCGCCTGGTCGATGTAGCCAAACTCCCCCCGGCCCGAATTCAGCAGCCAGAGGCGATCGCGATACCACCGGGGCGAATGGGGCATCGATAGCCCCGTGGCGATGATTTCGGAGCTGGGCACATCGATGACGCAGCCCCCCGCCTGCCGCTGCTCGCGCCAGCCATCAGCCACATCGCTTTGGCTAATCGCCGTCACATAGCGGGCCTGCCCGTCTCGCAGGGCCAACCCATTGAGATGACAGCGGTCTTCGGCCGCGAGCTTAGTGATAAACGGTGGCTGCCATACCGGCACAAAACTGTGAGTGAGGCTCGGCTGAGCCAAACAGCTAAACAGCGTATTGACAAACAGCGGGCACGCCGCCGCCGTGGGCACCGCCACATCATGAATATCTAAATCGGCGGTGACGTAGCTCATTTGCGGCACATAGAGCGCGTCGTAGCCCTCGTGGGTTTGCCCCGCTGCCAGCGCATTCTCAAACCGCCAGAGCTGATAGAGCGTGCTCAGCCACAGCGTGTTGCCCTGCACACAGAGCCCCATGCTGCGCTCAAAGGTGCGCTCAAACACCGACAGTCTGCCGTTGGGCTGCAGGCCCACCAAAAACAGCTTGCCGGCCTGATAGGTACTAAACGCCAGGCTGCACTGCTGCTCGGCCAGCCAGGGCACAAACTGCCGCGAGGCATTGATTTCTAAGGTGGGCGAAGGGTCAGCAAGATTCGGTTGCGGGCCTGATTGAGTCATGGTGTGAGCCGATCGAGATAGGGTGTTGGTCATGGGTTGGGTACCGGTTGTTGGGCATGTCAGTACGGCCCCCGGCGGCGGGGGCCAGATGCATCGCGATGGACTCGCCACCCGCGAAAGCGTTAATGAGAAATTGATAAGGGGTAAAGTCTGGCCTGCGGCCCGTCCCCACGTGGGAGGAATCCAGCAGGCTTTGGGCCCTAAGGTCTGGCGACCGGTGGCCCCTTAATCTGCCTAGAGGAGAGGCAAAAGCGCGCAGCAGCGAGCGTGAGCATCGCCAAAACTCCTTGGGCGATGCCATTTTTGACCGCTGGGTCTATGACTCTCTGCGGTTGGCCCTCACGGGTGAGAGTCGAGGCGTAAACTCCCCAGCCTCCTCAACGGTCAGACTGGTCTCACTCCGCAGGAAAACGCCAGGGCGCGATTAGAGAATTGGAATTGAGGATTTGGTGGGGGACCACTGCGGTGTCCCTGTGTAAGCGCTCACCCAGCAAGTGTTAAACAACTCGTCCTCGGTCGAGCACTAGGGGCGGTCATCCGGTCGCGGTCTAGTCCTGGTGTGGAAAGGGTAAACATAATTACTGAATACCTTGAGGCTATGTACATAAATATACTGAAAGCATTCGCTTTAAAGTAATATTTGAAGGCGACTTTTCATAAACTTTATAGATCTGTAGAGATGAATTTAAATGATCTTTATTAACTCAACTATTCCTGCATATAGAGTTGAAATCAGCTCTATGTATAGGGCACTCTCTCATTTTTTTTGGGATTACATTCGACGATATAGGTCTACACCTTCAAAGGCTGAACAGTACTACAGAAGATCAATCCAGAGATTCAATGAGCTCATCGTGAATAACTTTTTTGATTCTATTAATATTAATCATAGATAAATCTATTCAGACCTAAGCAGCTTTTTGAAGATCTGTTTATTCGCCAACTTTTTGCATCATTGACGCCATGTTGAATTAAATTTTGTATACCCAAATCAGGTTTCATACTTCATTGAGAGACTTTTTTGGATAGATAAAAGCGTTGCGTATGACACAACGGTGTTCGTTGAGCGACGCGGTCTCTGCGTGCTCTCAAGCAGCACTCCGAAGTTAGTCGGGGCGTTGATTTCAGGGCTAGGGCGATCAAACAGAAAAAGGCTCTCAGTCCTCATCTGCTGTAGTGGCTGAAATTGTGCCAGTTGAAAGGACGGACTATCAGTTCCATGAGGAGTTCTCATAAACGGTATTGCTCGGTATCACGGCGTCCACTGCCCCAACTACTCGGCCCCCTCATTCCCGAGGGCCGGGTAAAACGATATTGAGCAATAAGGCGGTGAGCCCCCCCGTGCTGATACCCGAGGAAAAGATGCTTTTGATGAGAGGGGGCAGTTGATCCAAAATGTCGGGGACGAGGCTAACGCCCAACCCCAGCCCCAAAGAGGTGGCCATGATGATAGAGGAGCGCTGGTTGAGCTGGACAGAAGAGAGAATTTTGATGCCGGCGAC
>CALCPB010000250.1 GCA_937897665.1 uncultured Halomicronema sp.
ACACGTTTTTCTTCTCGATTTCCCATCATGACGATCTTCCGATCTTTCCACGACCAGGGGAGTAAACCGTGTCACCTCATTGCTCGTTAACCCTGATGTGAGCACATCAATGTTCCGTTTTGAGGGCGGTATTTTGCCATAGAGCGAAATCTCAAAAGTACTCCTATTCGGAACGACTTCTATTCGTATGCCCTGCTTTTGAAAAGAACGGTTAATCAGGGCAGCGATCGCAGCAATATCGCCAGCTCTGGCCTGCTCAATTTGAGAAAGTGGCTCGTTTTTCCCTGAAGGTTGAGTAGTCATATTTCGCGACTAGCGGTTGTAGAGTGGCGTTTAAGTTGGTGGATATTGGCGGGAATTTGTGCAGAGGGTCTTCGATGAAACGGATATAGCCAATCTCCTTCATGCGGCATCATAGAAAGACACAGCGACTAAAAATAATTGGTTGGGTTTAATAAGTCGAGACGGCTGCGGTGTTTATCGTGCTGAACAATATTCTCTGGCAGGGCTCGAAGATAACTGTGTCCGGCAAAACCGAATGTGACCGGCCCCTGAAACTCAGTGCCCAGCCAGGAACACACCAGCACTGTTCGATAGTTGATGGTGGGATTATTGGCCAACCAGTCTTTGATGACAGAACCAGGAATCACTGTGCCTAGATACTCTGGGTTAGCGCCAAAACCGCCGATAAAGCTAGAAGCTTTCACATGTCTAACTGGGCCAGGGTTAGTCAGCAATAACAGCAGGAAGGCGATCGCTGATAGCTTGAGCATGTCAATTTTTCGGACATACCATAGCTGTTGCCATCCTTTTTTTAGCTCTTGCCAAAATGGAGTTTTATTCTCTTGTGAGGAACGCAAAATAAATCGATAAATGGCCATGCTGCCGACCGCAAGCAACAAGAGGTTGACGAAGATCAGCATGAGCTGAAAACTTCGATTGATACTCACCCCCGTGACTGGATGGAAAAATACCGCAGGTGTGGTGTCATATAGTCGAAAGGGTAAGAGTAAATATGGATTACTGATAATACAAATCACAACGAATAGGGCTGGAGCGATCGCCAAAAAGACAGACAGCTTTCTGGCAATGACTTGACAGTTCTGAAGTGCGTACCACATTACGATGAGACCTAAGGCCAAAGCTAGCAGACTAGCAGCATAAGCCGTCCCCAGGTACAGGAGTGAATTTTCCAGCGTTTTTCCACTAACAACGCCGAATCCGCCAAATATTTGGGCCTGAAAGTAAGTGAAGATATTGGTGTTTGGCGATTCAATCGGTAAATGATGAATGCCAAATAACTGTGTTTCTAAAGTCAATAGAAATCGCAAGCTGCCATGCACAATTAGCGGCACGCTGAATAGGAATGCGACACCTCGAATCCAGAAGACTCGACTGCGGAGCTTCACGGGGCTACTACCAGGCTGCCTGGAGTGGGGCTGGGTAGAACGCTTTGGCGTTGAGGTCTTGGGGGATGCTGGATTCGCCTGTGACGTGGCTGAGGCAGTGGGCTCAAGCGGTGCTGCTAGCATTAGCGACTTGCCCCAAACCGGTTGCTGGTTGTTGGCCTGATACGCACTGATGTTGCACTGGCTAATATCACTGATATTTAAGCGCTTGAGCCCCATGGTCACCCGCTGGAATAAGTCAGCAGCGGGCGGCGTTGAGCCGATGAGGGCAACTTTGAGGCGATCGCCCTGGCGCGCCACCTTTGCCTGCACGCCCTCTGACTTGAGAGAATGATTGAGCAAGGCTGCGATCGCTTGAGGGTTACCCTGCTTGGCTAACTGCTGAACCTGTTGAAGACTCGCCACGAAACACCTGAATTGAGATCACTGAAACTATCTGAAATCTTGCCCTTACCGAATTCCTTTACTCCTCAGGAAACGAATCATTTCCTGACTGTCGCGCTCTTTGGCTAAATCCATCAGCGTAAA
>CALCPB010000251.1 GCA_937897665.1 uncultured Halomicronema sp.
GGTCGTCGTTGGGGGAATGGTTGTGACGGTTAGAAACTGAGAGCTAGCCCCTAGAACGTCTGGTTAGCGATCTCTGGCGCGACTCAATAGGCGGCCTAAACCCCTTTGATGTAAGCCAGAGCCGAGCGCCACACGACGATAGAGTCACCCTCGACATCCAGACAAACGCACTGCGGATCTTGCCAGGAAAGTGAGCCCGTAACCGTATCGCCCGTGACGAGCTTAACTTCTACGGTGCGTTTTTCGCGCAAATAGGTTTGTAGCAATCGAGTGCTAGGTAGTCCGGTTTCGAGTTCTAGTGACATGGCTGCAAACCGGTTTTGACGGTTTGTGAACGACTCATACTGGCCTTAAGGTTACCCGTTTTTCAAGAATTAGATCGCGCACACCAGGGGAAAGTTCTAGGATAATAGCGGTCTGTATCGGGGCGTTGTTGGCGGTGGTCGGCCTCGACCAGTGGCTGACAGTCTCACCCGAAACGGCAGCTCGTTGAGGAAAGGTAAAAATGGCGATTGCATTTAGCAAGTATCACGGGTTAGGCAACGATTTTGTCTTAGTAGACAATCGGCATCAAGCTGGCCTGATGCTGACGGCAGAGCAGGCAGTGAAATGGTGTGATCGCAATTTTGGCATTGGGGCCGATGGCGTCATTTTTGCCTTGCCGGGGCCAGCGGGCACCGATTACGCCATGCGCATTCTCAACTCAGATGGCTCTGAACCTGAGATGTGTGGCAACGGCATTCGCTGCCTGGCGCAATTTATTGCCGAGTTAGAAACCCAAGATGGTCAGGTCGTCACTGCGCCTAAGGCCTACGCCATTCACACCCTAGCGGGGACGATTACTCCGAAGCTGCAGCCCGACGGGCAGGTGACCGTCGATATGGGAGAACCGATTTTGCTGGCCGGTGAGATTCCGACCACGCTGGCGGCAGTGGATCAGCGAGTGGTCAATCAACCGCTGGATGTGGCTGGTCAAAGTTGGGCTGTAACTTGCGTCAGCATGGGCAACCCTCACTGCATTACCTTTGTGAGTGATGTGGCGGCGATCGCGCTGGCTCAGCTCGGGCCGCAGTTTGAGCACCACCCGGTCTTTCCGCAGCGCATCAATACCGAGTTTATTGAAGTGATCAGCCGTGATTATCTCAAAATGCGCGTTTGGGAGCGCGGGGCAGGCGCGACCTTGGCCTGTGGTACCGGGGCCTGTGCGGCTTTAGTCGCCGGTGTGCTGACGGAAAATTGCGATCGCGCCGCCACCGTCGAGCTGCCAGGGGGACCTTTGCGCATTGAGTGGTCGGCCAGCGACAATCGGGTTTATATGACTGGGCCAGCGGCCAAGGTGTTTGCTGGAACCATGGCAGAATAGTCGCCACTGAATTTTCGGCCTGAAGCACCCGGTTTCTATGAAAAACTTGTCACACACCGTTGACCTGTTTTTAGAAACCGGTTTCTTGGACATGTTATTGCGTGACATACTCCAAGCCTTTCCCTACCAATCTGTTTTGCCACGGGTTTGTTTAGCTACTGGAACAAACAGCTACGATGGGAGACCGTCGTTTATTTTTTGATGGCGTAAAACTCAGTTCTTCGAGTTTTTATCCCAGCGACCATTAGCTAGCCCTCGGGCTGTAACCCTGCGTCTGTATTTTCCTCAACGGGTGTCCATGACTTTAGTTCTCACCAACGACGATGGTATTGATGCTCCGGGCATTCGGGCGCTGCAGGCGGCTCTCCCTGGTCAACCCACTGCCATCGTGGCCCCCGATCGCCCCTTGTCAGGCTGTAGTCATCAGCTCAATCGCGGCGGCGCGATCGCCCTAGACCGACGTCACGAGCGCGAACATGCGATCGCGGGGACGCCTGCCGACTGCACACGAGTGGCGGTGAGTTACCTGTATCCAGAGGCCACTTGGGTGCTGTCTGGCATTAACGCTGGGGGTAATCTGGGGGCTGATATGTATGTGTCGGGTACCGTGGCGGCAGTGCGCGAGGCGACTCTGTTGCGTGTGCCGGGAATTGCGATTTCCCACTACATTCACAACCGCCGCCCGATCGATTGGGCCGTGGCCACCCGGCTAGCTCGTCACGTGCTGGCAAAGCTGATGGCCCACCCGCTGCCGCCAGGCCAGTTTTGGAATGTGAATTTGCCTCATCTGCAAGCCGACGACGCGGTGCCGGCTCTAGTGGAATGTCCGCCCTGCACTCAGCCATTGCCCACTGAGTTCAAAATTGAAGACAACCAGTTTTATTACAGTGGCAAGTACAGCGATCGCCGTCGTGATCCCGGTGCTGACGTTGATGTTTGCTTGTCAGGCAACATCAGCCTGTGCAAAATTCGACTGTGGTGATCAAAATTCGATGATGGGGATAAAAAGGCGATCAGGTCGTTCGGCCAGACGACGCACTATCATAGTGAAACTGTTTGAGCCTGGAGACTACTCTGACTGTCCTCAGTTCAAGCGCATTTGATGCTTTCACTGTTTGCTCTGGCTGGGGCGATGTCTCAATTTAACCAAGGCCTGACGCTATTTCTGAGCTTGCTCGTCGAAGCTACGCCATTTTTGTTGTTGGGTGTGGCTTTTTCGAGTCTGTTGGCGATCTTGGTCGATGAGCGCAAGCTGGTGGCCTTGACGCCTAAAAATCCGGTGTTAGCCGCCATTGCTGGGAGCCTGTTTGGCTGTTTGTTTCCCGTCTGTGAATGCGGCAACGTGCCGGTGGCGCGGCGCTTGCTGATGCAGGGCGCGCCCTCAGCGCTGGCTATTGGCTTTTTGCTGGCGGCCCCAACGGTTAACCCCATTGTGTTTTGGGCCACTTGGGTGGCCTTTCGCGACCAGCCCTCCATGGTGTTTTGGCGCGTCGGGCTGACGATTTTGATTTCGGTGATTATCGCCTGTGTCTTTAGCGTGCAGAAAGACTTGCGCCCCTTTTTGCAACCGGCGATCGCCCGGCAACTGCTGCCCCCCGAGCCCGAACCGACGCTAGCGACCGCGACCAGCGACAGTCCGCTGTTGACACGGGGTACCTATCTGCTGCAATCGACAGGCACAGTGAAGCTCGACCAGCCCTTGGTCAGCACGCTGGATACGGCAGTTTTGCCAAGCGCTACCTGGACGGTGAAGGCTCAGGCGGTGTTAGAGATGATGCTGCAAGAATTTCGCGAGCTCGGAGCCGTGTTGGTCATGGGCAGCGCGATCGCGGCGACGGTGCAGGTGGCGATTCCCCGCGAGTGGATTTTGGCGCTGGGCCAAGGCCCCATTACCTCAATCTTGGCGATGATGCTGTTGGCTTGGGTGGTCTCGATCTGCTCGACGGTAGACTCGTTTTTTGCTCTGTCCTTCGCCTCCATTTTTACCAGTGGCTCCATCCTGGCCTTTTTAGTCTTTGGCCCGATGATTGACCTCAAAAATATTTCACTGCTCCTAACGACCTTTAAGAGTCGGGCGGTGATTTATTTATTTGTGCTGGCCGCCCAGCTGACCTTTGTGTTTACGTTAGCCGTTAACCTTTACACCAGCTGGTAGCGCTCTGAGATGAAACGGACCTTTCCCTGGCCCATTGCTTTAGATGCCCTAGCCCTGCTGCTATGGGGGCTGATGATTTTGCGGTATTGGTGGACGGGCCGTCTCGCGGTGCTGCTGCATCCCGATTATCACTGGTTGGCGATTGGTGCCGGTTGGTTGCTCTTGCTGATGGCCCTGTGGCGCGGCGCGGCCCTGCTATGGTCGCCTAAAAGCCTCAATACTCCTCATATTGCGCTGCTGCCGCGACGGTGGAGCTTAGCCGTGCTGCTGGCTGTGGCCGCTTTTGGCATTATTTATATTCCTCGCCCGTTTACCAGCGATACGGCCCTAGCGCGGGGGATTGCGGAGCCAGTGGCGCTGACGCGATCGCAGCCCCGACGATTTGCTCGCAACACCCCGCCCGAAGAGCGTTCCCTGATTGACTGGATCCGCCTGCTCAACGTTTATCCGGAGCCCGATGCCTACACCGATGAGCCGGTCAACATTACTGGGTTTGTCATTCATCCGCCCAACTGGCCTGACGATTATCTGCTGGCGGCGCGGTTTGTGCTGACCTGCTGTGCTGCCGATGCCTATCCGGTCGGGTTGCCGGTGCAGCTGTCGGGCGATCGCGAGGAGTTTGCTCCCGACAGTTGGGTGAACATCACTGGCACCATGATGACCGACACTGTCGATGGCCAGCGCCGATTGGTGATTCAGCCGCAGGACGTTTCGCCGGTGCCGGAGCCGAAGAATCCCTATGAGTTTTAATCGTGCCGCTCAGCGAACCTTGAGACGCTCCAAGGCGTCCCTCGATCAAATCGCGATGGCGTTGATGGTGGGGTTAGTGGTGCTTGCCTTTTTACTCGTCGTTTTGGGCGATCATGCCACTGTTAAGGTGCGCGATTTTTCCTGGCAGGCGCATACCGTCGGCGCGGATAATATCGCGTTTGCCATCACGTTTACGCGCCCGATGGACCCTGAAACGGTGGAGGCAAATCTGCAAATTGAGCCGCCTTTGCCAGGCCGGGTGAGCTGGGCAGGGCGCCGCTTGGCCTATACCCTAGATGTGCCCATCCCCTACGGCGAAACCTATGAGGTACGGTTGCCAGAAGCCCGCGATCGCTTCTCGATCGGGCAGGCCACTGCCACCCAGTTTGAGCCCTTTACGGGTAGCTTTCAAAGTCGTGATCGAGCGATTGCCTATATCGGTACCCAAGCTGATGAAGCGGGCCGTCTGATGTTGATCAACTTCTCGCAAGCGGGGGAAACGATAGCGCTGACCCCGCCCGATTTGACCGTACTCGACTTTGAGCCTTACCCCTTGGGCGATCGTCTGCTGTTTTCTGCCGTGCCGACCGCAGCGGACGTCTCCGGCAGTTCCACTGCTTCCCTTTTTACGGTCGCAACGGGCTTAGCCCCGCTGGCCCCAGAACAATCTTTAACCGAAGCGGTTAACGTCTCGTTTGCTCCCGACGCAGCCGGTACTCTAACGCCGATTCTCGATGACGATGAGTACCAAAATCTAGCGTTTGACCTCGCTCCCAATGGCAAAAAGATTGTGGTGCAGCGGGTGAACCCCAACTCACCGAGCGATTTTGGGCCGTGGGTGATTCCCGAAGGCGAGGCCCCCCAGCGGCTAGACACTGAGCCCGGCGGCGAGTTTTTGATCGGGCCAGACAGCCAAACGCTGCTGCTGCTGCAGGGACAAGGCACCGCTATCATTCCGCTCGACTTGCAGGCAGAGGGTGCGATCGCCGCTGACCCGCTTGAC
>CALCPB010000252.1 GCA_937897665.1 uncultured Halomicronema sp.
GGCGTTGGGTTTCGTCCCTCAACCTCAACCTACAGTGTCTTACGTTTAATTGGAAATTCCTACTTATACCCTCAACAGTTTTCATCATTGGAAGTAGTCGGTCAACATCGCAGTCGGTCAGCATCATCGGCATTACCCTATAAAGTCAGATCCCGCAGGGTGAGGAGCCGAGCACCAGACAGAGCCCTCTTGACTCGATGTCAGCAGGTGGGCTAACTAGGTCGAGCTAACTTTCGCGAAGGGATACGGCTGGATAGGAGTACTACCTCTGGGTTGTACTGTCAGCTCAATCAGGTAAAGGCAAAACTGTTTTGATATCAAATTCTTGAGAGCAGCGCATATCGACCCACACTCGATATTGAGAACTTCCGGGTGTCAGCAGCGTTGGATAGTTCTCACATAGTTGGTAAGCGAAATCGATTGCGGCCTGCTTATCCACTGCTAGAAAAACACCCGCTAATTTCATAAAGTGATTCTTGTGAAGAACCGCTTCATGAATTGCATGATTTCCATAGAATTTAAATATATTAACTTGTGAATCCGGCATGATATCAGGTAATGCCATTGATCGAGATGAGATGGATTTTCAGGAATTTGAGAATGACTCGCATAGTGAAGAAACGCTCATTTGAAATTCAATATCGGGAACGCCGAGCTAAAAACTAGAGTACGTGACTAGCATTCGCGAACATATCGTCATGCCTTAAAAACCGAGAAAGCTTAGCATTCCCATTTTTTAATGAGTTTGATCTCAGTTCAGAAAATCAATTGTGAAGATCTAAAAAACCAGATTTCGTGACAATTGGAATCGGAATTTTCTAGAAATAAGTCGCCTCATTCTTTTTGAGATGACCAATGTAGCTTGCCTACAATGTCAAACTAACCATTAAGCTATGGATGAACCAGGATCCAGCTTGATGAGGCAAGCACTGAGTAAACCCGTATTGTTACGTATTCTCTAATAACACCAAGGTATGAACATCTACAGTAGGTATTATTTGTATCTTGGAAACCTATAGATTGCGACCGGCAAAAATCGAGCAAATAGCTGATGCCCATTAGCAGCAACACATCGAAGAACGCAGATCAACATTAAAGAGAGTCGTTTTTCGTCCGCCAAATAATATTTTTTGGTTTTATGCTTCCCTAATTTATGGTCAGCCTAAAATAGGCTCATCATTTTCAACACTGGCTGGTCAACGCTGATAGGTGCTGGGGAGGTGAGCAGTGTCACGATTTGCTAGGGCAAGCAAATCTCACTTGTGATTTGACCCGATGTCTTGAACATTTCGAACTGCACAATAATCAAGAGTGAATTTTAGTTCACTTAAGCAGCAAGTTAAAGGCCTGCCTAAGCAAGATATCATGCCTTTCCCGGTACTAAATTTCGTCAACAAGGGGAAAGTGCAAGATGACGTGGTCAGGCAAAATCTCCACTTGGGTGAGATTCTACCGTATTTGTCTCTCTACTCTCAGAACAGTGCAACCCATCAGGCTCCCTACCTGTCACGCTTGCTGATGGCTTCTGACTTGGCACCCGATCCCTGGCCACCTTTACCTGCCGGTTTCCAAGCCTGCCCTTGAGCAGGGTGCTCAATTAGTCAGCGGGGCGCATCTCACTGGCATCCTTAAAACGGCTTTTGTGGCAATCCCGGCGATCGCCCGATTTTTCGCGGTTTAAACTCCTAGAATGCTGAGGAGGCTTGAATGAGGTATTAAAGCCATGCGTAGAATTGACGTCATCGGAATTGGCTTTGGCATTTTTTTGCTCGGCGGTGGGCTTTATGTGGGGTTCCGCCTGGCCGGATTAGACGGCCTCTCGGCCGGGGTGTGGAGTCAGGTGATTTTTGTCGGCGGCATTTTAGGCTGGGTTGGCACCTATTTGTTTCGGGTCGTCACTGGCAACATGACCTATGGCGAACAGCTCAAAGACTATGAAGAGGCCGTTTTGCAAAAACGGCTAGACGAAATGTCACCTGAACAATGGGCTGAGCTGCAGGCCCAACTCGAAGCTGACCCAACTGCCGAATCGGAAGCCGAATCTTCTCCCTCTTCTTCAAGCTAGCGATCGCGATGAAATGCCTGATGAGGCTAGCGACAGCGAGAGCACAGCAGCAGTAGACGAGTGCTCCATCTTGCCCTAGATTGCTTGAGTGGCTCTTGAACTTTACGGGTGTTTCAAACGTGGAAAACGGCTTGAGCCGCTGATTGAATAGAACGCTTTGCAGGTGTAATGGTAGGTTATGAAATCCGTTTCTGAGCAGATGCAGGCGCTCCGCGATCGCCATCAGTGCGTGCTCATTCCCTTTGTAACGGCGGGCGATTCTGACCTGGCGACCACCGCCACCGCCCTTAAAACCCTTGATCGCTGCGGCGCTGCTCTAATAGAGCTGGGGGAGCCCTACTCTGATCCCCTGGCAGATGGGCCGGTTATTCAAGCGGCGGCGACTCGCGCCCTGCAAAAAGGCACGTCACTCGATGATGTGCTGGCCCTCGTCAAAACAGTGGCCCCTGAAATCAGTGCTCCGATCATTCTATTTACCTATTACAACCCGATTCTGAATCGGGGTATTAACCAATTCTTTCAAGACATTGCCGCGGCGGGGGCTAAGGGTCTGGTGGTGCCGGATCTACCGCTCGAAGAAGTCGCCGCCGTCACCGACGCCGCCACCCAGTCAGGCATCGAGGTGATTTTGCTGGTGGCCCCCACGAGTCCCAAAGAGCGGATTCAGGCGATCGCTGAGCAGGCTCAGGGCTTTATTTATCTAGTCAGCGTTACCGGGGTGACGGGCATTCGCGCCGAGATTCAAGATCGGGTCAAAGACCTCCTTGAAGAGCTGCGAACTCTAACGGATAAGCCTGTGGCGGTGGGCTTTGGCGTCTCTCAGCCGGATCAGGCCGCCCAGCTGCGATCGTGGGGTGCCGACGGCGTAGTGGTCGGCAGTGCCTTTGTGAAACGCCTAGCCAGCAGCGATGCTCCCACTGCTGGTATCGCCGCCCTCGAAACGTTTTGCACAGATCTGCACCAAGCGGTGAAACCGTCCGTCTGACGGCATTGATTAAGGCAATTGCCGCGAAAGACGATACCGGTATTATCAGAGCGGATTTAGGGACGTGCATATCAATAAACATCCCAACTCTTTTTCCAAATGCCCACCCTCCACTCTCTACCCTTCCACTCACTACAGCCTCCTGACAGGATTTGTATCTTCCCAGCAAGTCCTTAGGTGAGGTTCAACCCGCCGTCGGCCATGACGATTTCGCCGGTGACGTAGCGACTGGCGACTAGCATCGAGGCCACCTCGGCAATCTCTTCGGGTTCGGCACCACGTCCCATTGGCGATCGCGTTTGCCATAACTCGCGGGCTGCGGCCCACTGCTGACTCATCGGCGTGTTGACCAAACCGGGCGCGATCGCATTGACCCGAATCGAGGGAGCCAGATTCAGCGCCAATAGTTTAGTCATGTGGTTAAGTGCGGCTTTGCTAGTGGCATAGGGAATGGACGCGCCCTTGGGCCGCATCCCGGCGTGGGAGCTGATATTGAGAATGCAGCTAGGGCAGGCCGGGCGGGCCGCCTGCCGCAGGGCTGGTTCCAGGGCGGTAATCAGCGACCACGGTGCAATGACGTTGACCTCATAGAGAGTGCGCCAGATCTCCGGTGTCGCGGCCTGTAAGTCAGCATGGGGAATCGTCGCGCTCAGGCCCGCGTTGTTGACCAAAACATCTAGTCGGCCGTGATTTGATAAGACCCGCGCTACCAGGTACTGCACCTGAGCCGCATCGGCCAGATCCGCCTGCGTGTAGGAAGCCCCAGGATGCTCGGCGGTTAAGGCTTTACCCGCCATCACCGAGGTGCGAGAATGAAAGGCGATCGCAAAGCCATCTTTGGCCAGTCGCATGGCAATAGCCCGGCCAATTCCCGAGGTCGATCCAGTCACGAGGGCAACTCGCCGTTGGCTAAGAGCAGCGGTCATCGCATTCCTGAGATAGAGGACTAACCAGCGTTCGACAGGTGAGGGCGCGGCTCAACCACAGCATTCCCGATCTCCGAGGTTTGGCACTGCCGAATTTTGACAAAAGTTGGGGTTTGGCCTGGGGATGTTTGGCTGTCTGGCAGCCCAGAGCCTTGCCGATTGAGAGAAGCGTCTGCCCCCATTGCCCCTAACTGCTCAATTCTGAGTCTTTTCATCCAGGCAAAGCGGTATTCTGAAAGCGCCTTCGAGCTTTAGGAGTGGGGCCATGAGGTCAACTGCCCGCGATTCGTCTCATCTATTAACGCTGTTGCAGTTGGCCAGCCCCGCCTTGCCAGTGGGAGCCTACAGCTACTCTGAGGGGATTGAGACTTTAGCCGCCCAAGGAATTGTGGCCGATGGTGCCACCCTCTGCCATTGGCTGGTTCAGGAACTTCAGGGGGGCGGCATCCGGCTAGAAACAGCCCTCATGGGCTGGTGCTACACCGCCGCCCAACAGCCCCACGCAGACGACGTGATTGACCGGTGGAATCAGTGGCTCTCAGCCTTTCGCGAAACCGAGGAGATGCGATCGCAGAGTTGGCAAATGGGGCGATCGCTACTGCGCCTCTTTAACGATATTGAACCCGCCTTGGCCCGCCAGCTGCCCCCTACCGCAACTCGTGAACACTGCAACTTCGCGATCGCCTATGGTCTGGTCGCCCAGGCGTGGGAGATTCCGTTAGCGGATGCAAGCTTGGCGTATTTGCACAGTTGGGCCGCTAATCTCGTCAGTGCCGCAGTGCGCAGCGTGCCCCTAGGCCAAACCGAAGGGCAGCGCCTGCTGCGTCAGCTGGTCACGCCGATCCAACAGACTCAGGTCGCGAGAGCCACCCTGACAGAAACCGACCTGATGGCC
>CALCPB010000253.1 GCA_937897665.1 uncultured Halomicronema sp.
GACCTTTAGGCCTCATTTGCCGACCGGGCGTTTATGGGTGAAAGTTAGCAGTATTGCGTTCAGCCTATTGGCTGAATGCAAGCGGCAGTGGCTGACTTCATCGCGGCCATAACGGCGCAATCGAGTTGCTCAAAGCCATGCTTGAGCCCCGTTAACCAGAGCCTCCTGTAGGTGATTCTAGGGTGGGTAAACTTGAATTTGCTTCGAGCCCTAATCCATCTCTTTTAGAACGTTCTTCGAGATAGCTTTTGACCCCCTAAACGCTTCGGTTTAGGTATTTTTTAGCGCTGTATTTACTCCCAGTATCGGCACAAACAGATCGTTTTGGGACGGTTTTCTACTGTCCAAGAGTGCTTGATTAAAAAAAATTAAGTGCCTCATTCACCTTGGTAGAGCTGGGTTTCATGCGATATTTTTCCTGTAATCAGAATGAATTTATTTTTGCCTGAGATTTTATGGGGTATATTTACTGGCGTCTCTGCTATACGCATAGAGGCCAAAAGTTTAGTTTCGTTCGTTAGCTACTGAATGGGCACGGACAAGCTATCTACCATCATGGTTGTGTGTCAGGTAAAGATCGCTTCCTAAGAAAGCTTTGTGGCTTTTTGAGGGTAAGCGGTGTGAGGGTGTGGACGTTGTCTCTTTAAAAGAATGTCGCAACTTGTTTGGATTAATTCCATTCTCGATCGCATTGCGAAATTGTTCAGGCGCCTAGCCGGTTTTCGTAAAAGCAAATACTTTTTGGTCGCTGCGATCGCGTTTTTGCTGGTGCAGGTACTCGCTTGGGCCGACAGTACGCCTCGATGGGGTTTTGCCCCGGCGTATGCTCAAACGACTAATGTTGAAAACCAGGCTGGGGCGCAGTTCACTGACGCCGCAGGCACCGTTCAATCGGTGCAGTCGAATCCGACTACTCTGCAGGCAAGTGGAGCCTCATCGGCGGCTTTGACCATCATCAAAACTGCTGATCGAGGGGCTGCCGAACCCGGTGACGTGGTCGTTTATCGATTGCTGGTACGCAATCCCTCTGATCAACCGGCTGGCCCGATCACCATCGTGGACGAGCTGCCGTTAGGGATGCAGTTCATTGAAGACTCGGTCAACACCACCCCGCTGCAGTTCACCAATGTGACTACGAGTAATCGCACCTTTACTCTCGATTTTGGCGGTGCTTCACTCGCGCCGGGGCAAGAACTATCGGTGGTTTATGCGGCCTTAGCGACTCCCGATGCGGTGCGCGGTTCAGGGCGCAACGTGGCGCAGGCGATCACCCCTGGGGCAAGCAGCACGGCCACCTACGAGCTGGCAATTCGACCCGGTATTTTGGCCGACTGCGGCACCCTAGTGGGCCGCGTGTTTGTGGATAAAAACTTTGACGGCGAGCAGCAGGCCGGTGAGCCGGGCGTGCCTAACGCCATCGTCTTTTTGGATGAAGGCTTCCGGATACTATCTGACCCGGATTGACTTTTCTCGGTGATTTACGTCTTGTCGGGCAACCGCGTCGGCACGCTTGATCTGACCAGCCTGCCGGGTTACACCCTCGCTCCGAATCTTTACCGACTTGCAGACAATAGCCAGTCTCGGCTGGTGCGGTTATCGCCAGGCGGACTGGCACGGATGAACTTTGGGGTCACACCCGCATTTGGGGAGGAGCAAGGGTGATGAAAACCCTCATTGCCATGATTGGCTGGCTGATGATCAGCGCGATCGCCACGGATATGTTGGGCGTCGCGAACGCCCAATCGACTGACGAAGGCCCTACTGATGCCGCGACTCGTCCGAGGCGTAAGGCGGAGCCCAAACCAACCACAGCTCCTGAGGCCGCCGAGACAATCCCTCGGGCACTGGCTTCAACCCCCGATGCCATGTCTGAGTCAGTCGTGGGGGCTTCATCCCTGCTGACCGCCGATAGTTCGCCGTTGCCGGTGGCTGATGCCCCCTCTCCGGCGTTGACCGGCAACTTGCGATCGACCACGCTTGCGGATCTGGCGCTCGCCGCCGAAACGAGAGCAGAGGCGGCAGACGGGCCGCTAACGGCTCAGTCCAACCCCACTCCGGTGCCCCCGATCCCGCCTAATGCGGCGGACCCAGCGGCCACCGAGCCGGACTTCACGATTGAACTCACTGCGCTCACCAGTCCCGTCATCCCCGCCAACCAGCGATCGACGGTGCGATTTGAGGGGCGTATCCTTGATCCTGCTGGAACCCCCATTCCCCGCGATGTGGTGGTGACGCTAACCACTGGTGCCGGTGAATTTCAGGGGGCTGACTACGATACCGACAACGCCGGGTTCCAAGTTTTGGCTCGCCAAGGTCAGTTTGAGGCGGTGTTGCAGTCCACCCTTGAGGCACAGCAGGTGCGCGTTCGGGCTGCTGCGCCCGCCGCTGCTGTGCTGGGGGAAGACGAACCCATCGCCTTGGAGCCGCTCCCCGATTTCGAAACTTTCACCCAGGTTGAGTTTGTCACTAACCTGCGACCTTCATTGGTTTCCGGCGTTGTTGATCTGCGCATTGGGCCGGGCGGCACCAACTTTTGGGGCAGCTTTGAAGACTTTCTCAACCCTGACGACATTGGCGATACGGAGTTTGACTTGGGGGCGGCGCTATTTGCCACCGGCACCCTGGGTGATTGGCAGTTTACCGGTGCCCTCAATACCCGCCGCGCCCTGAATGAAACCTGTGATGGCAACCGCCTGTTTCGCGATGACCAGTTTTGCGAAAACACCTACCCGGTCTACGGCGATAGCTCTCAGGTTGATTATCTGACTCCCTCAATCGATAGCTTCTTTGTGCGGTTTCAGCGCGATGCGCTGGTGCCCGGCGGCGAGGTCGATTACTTCATGTGGGGCGATTACGAAACTTCGGAGTTTGCGCGATCGTCCCAAGAGTTTACGGCGATCACGCGTCAGCTTCATGGCTTTAAGGGCAACTACACGCTGGGCAATTTGCAGCTGACGGCGATGTATGCCAACAATCTGCGGCCCTTTCAGCGCGATACGATCGCCCCTGATGGCACCAGTGGCTTCTATTTCCTCTCGCGGCGGGTCATCCTGCCCGGTAGTGAAAACGTCTTTATCGAGACCGAAGAAATCAATCGTCCTGGCACGGTAATTGAGCGGCAAGCCTTAAATCGGGTTAGCGACTACGAGATTGATTACGATCGCGGCACGCTGCTGTTTCGTCAGCCCATTTATCGCACGTCGGTTGACCCCCTCGGTAAAACCCTGGTACGCCGGATTGTCGCCACTTACGAGGTAGATGATGGGGGCGGCGATGGCAGTCTCTATGCGGGGCGGCTGCAGTACAACTTTAAGGCGGGTCAACCCACCCTCGGCGGCTGGGCTGGCGTCACCTGGCTATCGGAAGATCAGGGCGATCAAGACTTCTCGCTGTACGGTGCCGACCTGCAGATTCCCCTCGGCGACACTGGCTACTTCACCGGAGAATATGCCCGGTCCTCCTTTGATCGGTTTGGCGAATCCGCCGACGGCAGTGCCTATCGCTTAGAAGCTCAGGGGGCGTTGTTTGCGCCCACCGTGCAGGGGCGCGCCTATCTGCGCAGCGACGATAGTGGGTTTGCC
>CALCPB010000254.1 GCA_937897665.1 uncultured Halomicronema sp.
GCTGATCGATCTACATGGCCTCTATTTGCCTGCTCTGATTAGTGTTGCAGTTGTAGGAATGCTGTCTGTCGCCGCTCGTCAGCGGCAACATCTGGTCGTGATTTTGCCGCGTCAGGTGGGGTGGTATTTGCTGCTGCTTCATCCGCTCGTATTCACTGGGGTGCTGATGGGGCTCGCTCGTTTTCGCCAGGCTTGGATCAAAGTTATTAAGGTGAGCCATCTCGCTGACTGGCCGCGGTATTTAGGACGATTCTCTGTGCTGTATGCGATCTCCTTTGCCGGTGTACATTCGCTGATTAACCTGTTGGCTAACTCCGGCAATCTCTACAGCACGTCGCGTCACTTTTTTGGCACGCCTTTTGCATTTGTGGGCATCGGGGCCATTTTGAGCGCTTTGTCGATGCCCCAGCTGACACGCTTAGGTTGGGGTCTTGCAGTAGTGGGTGTAGGATTTTTGGCCCAGCAGTGGGTGAGCTATGCCACCGATGGCTGGCTCGGCTAACCGGTTCAGCTTCAAATATTTTTCATTGAACTGTGAAATTTCTGTGGCTGTTCTCAATGGCTAGGGAATTTTGGCAGACGCCGATGGAGCTTGATTCAGCTTGCATCCAGCCGCTGCCAATTCCCAGGAGAAAACTCACTATGAAAGCTAGAGCCCGGATATTTCTAGGGTTAGCGACGATCACGCTGTTGTGGGGCGGTGGCCAAGGGATGCACACCGCAGCGACGAACCTAGAACCTGCCAGCTACTCCATAGAAGAGTATTTGAGCGATCGCCCTGACGATAAATGGTTGACCCTGAGTAATACCGAACTCAGCCTGCCCCAAGCGTCTTATGCGCAAACTCGCTTCATCGGCAAGGTCAATGAACTCTACATTCCGGTGTTCAGCACCGAAGACGAAGCGCAAGGGTTTATTCAGGTGATTTTAGCCACGAAGGATAAGGCTCAATTGCAGACTCTGCAAGACTTGCAGGCTGCGGTAGAACAGGGAGAAGAGACTGTTGTCGAATATGCGGCGGCCAATCAAGACAAGCTTTTTCCCCAAGGTGAAGTTTCTGGATTAGTGCAGTATGGCATTGAGGCCGATGAAGACACGCGCCTCAAACTCCAAGATCTCTACGGCAACCAACTGGCTGAAGACTTTATCGTTCTCAAAGATGGCGCTAAGCCAAATTTTCTGTTGGCCGGATTACCTTTGATGGTCGGATTGCTCTTGGGAGGCGTACTGCTGCAGTCATTTGTGCCCAAACGAACGGCAGCAACTGGCCAAAAGTCGATGTAATCGGGGCATCGCCTGCCCCTCACCGGCCTGATGCCGTTGTCGCAGTTCTTGTGAAGCTCTGATACCAGTTCTACGAATTACAGCTACACAGACAAGTCGGCTTCGACTCCGCTCAGCCGACGTTCCTTGAGCGGAGTCGAAAGGAAGATCTGTAGTCCAGTTTCAGAGAATTGATATTAGAGCATCGGTTCAGTATGGCGAGAAACCCAGTTTCTTGTCTCAATCAACTACGGAATCAGACTCTGTCAGCCCGAGAAACCGGGTTTCTGTAACGGGGTCTCATCGTCCTTCTCTTTAAGTGACGTCTTCAAATCCCTGACTAACCGCTCAAACACC
>CALCPB010000255.1 GCA_937897665.1 uncultured Halomicronema sp.
GACCGGGCCGCTACTCAGGCGGCTACCACCTGTCGCCAGCTGACGGTGCTTGCCGACGTCATGCACGGGTCGGCAGCGACGGGGCTCGCACGCTTGCTCGGTCAGCCAGTACAAGAGTTGAACACCGACGCTGATCCCCTGTTTGAAGGGGGCGCACCGGAACCGTTACCGAAGTATCTGCAGCGCATGTTGAAGACGATTGCCGCCTATCAGCCTGCAGTGGCGGGTGGCTTGGTGGCTGGCCTGGTGTTTGATGGCGACAGCGATCGCATCGCGGCAGTCGATGGTCGGGGCCAGTTTCTCAGCTCGCAGATTTTGATTCCTATCCTGATCGACCACTTAACGCAGGTGCACGGCTACTCGGGCGAAGTGATCAAAACCATCAGTGGTTCTAATTTGATTCCTCAGGTCGCAGCCCTCCACAACTTGCCGCTGCATGAAACCGCTGTCGGCTACAAATACATTGCCGATCGCATGCTGGAGTCACAGGCGCTGATCGGCGGCGAAGAGTCGGGCGGTGTCGGGTATGGGCATCACATTCCTGAACGAGATGCCCTGCTGTCGGCTCTCTATGTATTAGAGGCGGTGGTGAAGTCAGGAATGGATTTGAGCGATCGCTACCGGCAGCTGCAAGAAAAAACGGGCTATTTTTCTGATTACGATCGCATTGATTTGCCGTTGCCCAACATGACCATCCGCGATCAGCTGCTGCAAGAGTTGCAGACTAACTGTCCGCAAACCGTGGCGGGCAAAGCGGTCACCCACTGTCTCTCAATCGATGGTTACAAGCTGACGCTGGCTGATGGGAGCTGGTTGCTCATCCGCTTTAGTGGCACGGAGCCCGTGCTACGACTCTACAGCGAGGCCAGCACGTTAGAAGAGGTGCATAAACATCTCAATTGGGCGAAAGACTGGGCCACCGCGATCGGCTAATCTCCAGGTTCGAGCATCGAGATTCCACTCATTGAGAGTTGAGATGGGCCGTTAATTGATTTGTTTATTTTCGCCCTCTTCTTTGCCAGAGTTCTTGACGTTCACAATCCGCTGTAACAAGCCAAACCAAAAGTTTGACCCCATCGAGAGCGCGAAGCCAGTGATCAGCCAGCCGATCGCCCGGCGAGGAATAAAGGGCACGAACCAGTTTTCTTGCGCCAACTGTTGCTTGTCGGTCACGGCTTCGCTGTAGCCCAGCGGAATCGGTAAACCGCTAAGGACGCTGTCCACTTCTTCTTCTAACTGCGCGATCGCCGCACCCTCAGGATTGGTCGTGGCGAATTCTTCAGCGGCCTGGGTGACGGCATTGCGAATCGCCGGATCCCGCGATAGCCGATCTAGCATATGCAGCGAGTCGGCATTCAGTGAAATGGCGATCGCGAAACCAATTAAAAGGCTGACCGCTTTGGCATTGCGGCGATAGACGCCGGAAGCTCGATTCATGCCTCGGTCAAACCACGCCTCGACTTCTATGCCCAGAGATTTCACGTCGCTTTCGAGATCGGCCAGATAGATCTTGAGATTGCTGACAGAATCATCCTTCAGATCTTGCATGGTGCTGAGCACGGTATCGCTCGCCGTCGCGGCTAATGAACTGCGCGCCTTTTCGGCCAGTGAAATGAGATTAGCCTGCAGACTTTTCGGAAACACTTGGCTATCGAGCCGACTAATAATGGCTTTGGCCATTCCCGCATCTTTGCCGACTAAGCTCTTGAGTTCGTAGTAGGATGGGCTGCTGCGATCGACAATGGAAACGAGTTCTTGCAAGTCGGGCTGAATCGTTTTTATCAGGGCCGATTTATCTAAGGTGGTGCTGGCCAAAGTCTTTTTGAGATACTGCAATCGCCGCATAAAGGTCTCAGTGAGATGGTGATTGTCGGGCAGTACGTCTTGCGCAGCGGCAATAAACTCATCTAGCCGAAAAACTAGCCGATCAATCGTTTCTGATAGCGTCGTGCGCTTTTCTCTGAAATCACTGATCAGCTGACCGATTGACTGCTCTAAATCGCGAAATTCGGCATTGAGCAAAAATTCATTTGCCGTGCTGGCTCTGAGATCATTGACCATGTGATTGAGCGGCAGCAACAGTTTGTCTTCAACAAATCGCCCGAGTCGGCCTTCGAGCAAGACCTTCCTCAAATCTTCGATCTGCAGATTTTCTAACAGTGCCTGGGCAAAAGTTTTGCCGGGAATGTATGAGGGGCCGCTGGTTTTGTCACCAAAGACGTTGCGCGCGCGAGTGATTGTGCGATAAATCTGACCCACTATTTGGTTGATCAGCCTAAAGAAACCAGCGATGGGGCCAGTGGCTTCTTGGTTTAAGCTCCGCACAATCGGCGTGTCGTACAACTGATCAGCAAAAGCCTGCGCCGCTTCTTTGCTCTCATCGTCATTTGCAGCAATCAACACTTCAATCGATCGCTTTAAATGCTCCGCCCGCCATTGCAGAAGCGTGCCAATGATTTCTTGAATTTCACTCGCCAGTAGGCTCAGGGTTAAGTAAATAAAAACTAAGCCGATCGCGATTTCTAAAATAAACGGGATGGTCATATCGATTTCTCAGTGCAGACACACAAATGAAACGGCAGCTATCCGCAAAACGTCCTCAGCGACGACCGATTTGTCTTCATCCAGCGCCATGACATACAGGTACTTGAGCGGCATCCACGGTGGCTGAGCAACCCCTCAAAATCTTTGACCTTTTAAGGTGACGAGGTTGACGGGCCGCATCAATCTAATCAACGATGGGCACCGCAACAGCCCTGGGAAATTGCAGCATAGAGAGTTAGGAACTTCAGCCAGCGCCCTGATCAAGTCAAGCCAATTTGGCAGATTTGGCGAGGTGTTAACGCCGCCCAACCGGACAACTGCCAGACTCGCTGTCAGGAGCCATGCTATTCAAGCTGCTAGTCTTCGGCATCGTCTTCGCCGAGCTGTTTGAGATGAATATGCTTGCGACCCAGCGAAATCTCAAACTCATCCCCCGGTTTCAACCCCATCTGCTTGGTGTAGGTTGAGCCAATGAGCAAATTCCCGTTAGATTGCACCGTAATCCGATAGCTGGCACTACGTCCCCCGCGTCCATTCGTACTCTGTTCGCTATCAAGTTCGATACCTTCAGCGGCAATCAGCGCATTCATGAACTTCATCATGTTGACGCGCTCGGCCCCACTTTTGGTAATGGTGTAATAGCCACACGCCTTCGCCTTTTCCTCTTTGGTGTAGTCTTCTAATTCCTTTACTTTTTGGACAAGTGCCTGTCCAGTTAGCATCTCAACCTTTTGCTTTTCAGCCATTGTTGATGTCTCGTGATCTACAACAGTTCCGTACACATAGCGAAGGATGCATTAAAAATATTGCAAATCCTACCGCCGTTAACTGTAATCCCAAAATCAAAAAACAGATCTATCAGATTGCGTTTCTTAGCATTAATGTTGATTATGAAAAATAGAGATATTTGCTCCGGCGGCTGATTGAACTAATCCACCGAACTCATTGATCAAGGCAAAAATAATAGCGCAGAATCGGAAGTGTGAACGACTAATTTTGACGCGATGTGTGTAGAAGGTAACTATCAACCCACTGAACACTAATTGTTAAATAACGCAGTCTGAGTCTGGAGTTTTTAGCTAGGTCAAGTACTGGCAGAGCGTAATCTTTATGGTTTTCACGCTGCTCATTGAGGTGTTAATTAATCTCAGTCCTTGCCATTCCCCAGCTGTTGACCGCGTTGTCCCTCAGTTGTGATCAATTCTGATTGCAGTAGGCAAGCCGCTGTGAGTGGAGAAGATGGCAGTATTACACCGTGGCTTTTGGCTGAAGCGACAAAGGGAAGCGGGTATCGAGTACATGGCAAGAGGACGCGTCGACGGGTGTCGCGATCGCCGATCGCGGCTGCCGACACAGCCCTCCTGCCAATGTCATCCCATGGGCTAAATTAAATGAGCCATTGAGATCGGGGAATTGCCATGAAGCTAACGAAGCGAGGGCATTACAGCGTAAAAGCGCTCTTGGATTTAAGTTTGCAATCGGCTGGTGGTCTCGCCTCAGTGAACGCGATCGCCCAACGGCAAGATTTACCTGCGCCTTATTTAGAGAAACTGCTGATTGAGCTGCGGCGGGCGAATTTGGTGGTCTCTGTGCGGGGAGCAAAGGGCGGCTATCGACTGGCCCGGGCAGCTGCCAATATTTCCCTCGGCGAAATTTTAGAAGCGGTGGGTGAGACGGTAGCGCCGCTGCCTCACTACCAGCCTGATCTGGGCCAGGCTGAAGATTGGGTCACTTTCAGCATTTGGAAACGGCTGCACGAAAAAATGAAGTCGGCGCTCTTCAGCATCTCGCTAGAAGACTTATACTACGATGCCCGCAGTTGGCAGGCGGCTCAAGGAGAAAATGCCAGCTTTGTGGTGTAGTGGGCCAATTTTTGTTCTATGGCTGGCGAGTCTGCTCGATTTTGTCATTGGCGACCCTTGGGGCTGGCTGCATCCGGTGCAGGTTATGGGCAGGGCGATTCGCGCCTATGAGCAGGCGATTTTCCGCTATGTTAAAAGTCCATTCGGCCAGCGTTGTTTAGGTGTGGGACTCGGTTTAGGCTTACCCATACTAAGCGCCGCGATCGCGATCGCCCTGACCTGGGGAGCCTGGCAGCTACATCCGCTCCTGGGGGGTGGGCTGGCCACCATCATTTTGGCGAGCTGTTGGGCCGGCCGGAGCTTGCGCCGCGCTGCCGATGACGTACTCTTACCGCTCAATGCCGGTAACTTGCTCGAAGCACGCAATCGCCTCAGACTCTACGTCGGGCGTGACACACAGCACCTCTCGGCAGCTGAAATCTTGCGCGCCGTCATGGCAACCATTAGTGAAAATGCCTCCGACGGCGTACTGGCGCCGTTGTTTTATGCGCTGGTGGGCACGGCGATCACGCCGGTACTAGGAGTGGGTCTGGCGATCGCCTACAAAGCGCTCAGCACGCTAGATTCCATGGTGGGCTATCGTTCCGCCCCTTACACTGATTTGGGCTGGTTCAGCGCCCGGCTAGAAGATGCGGCGACCTGGTTACCTTGCCGTCTGACCGTGCTGACGGTGGCGCTGCTGGCTGGTCAGCCCAGCCGAGTGTGGCGCTTGTGTCGGCGCGATGCGGCGGCAGATCCCAGTCCTAACGCGGGCTGGAGTGAATGCGCCTACGCGGCGGTATTGGGCGTGCAGTTGGGCGGCGTCAATGTTTATCGTGGTGTGGTCAAACAAAAACCACTGTTGGGTGAACCGCTGCGCCCAATCACGGCTGGCCTGATTGCTCAAGGGTTACGATTCACTCGGTGGTCATTTTTGACTTGGCTCGTCGGGGGCAGCTTGCTCCTCAGCCTGCGCTATCCCCCCCTGTGTTGAGAGCATATGGCTTGGCCAGGGCGCGATGCGAAAGCTTTCCTCTGCAATCAGGATGCTCTTTTTGAGCCCCTCACGACAGAGGATTTGTTTAAAGCAATCGGACTAACAATCGAATTTAGCCAGCGTTCGAACTCCCTGAAAGCGGTAAGTTATGGATAATCCAGAAAGGCCGCCGCTGCAACATCATGATTGGGCGATCGCGGCACCGGCCCAACCCACCGTCCGCTTGCTCTTTACCGTCAGCTGAGCCGTGCCCACACTGTGAACTGATTGTTTTTGAGCTTTTATGAGTTTTAACTGATGGCTAGCTTTGTTGACATTCTCACCACAGAAGAGCTGCGACGCACCGTCAACCGCCTCGCTTCAGAAATTGTGGAGCGTGCTGGGGCGTTAGACAACCTTGCTTTAGTGGGCATTCACACTCGGGGCGTACCGCTAGCGCACTTGCTAGCCGAACAAATTGCCCACTTAGAAAATTTTTCCGTGGCCCTCGGCACGCTAGATATCACCTTTTATCGAGACGATCTTGACAGCATTGGCATTCGCACCCCCGAGCGTACCGACATTGCCTTTGACCTGTCAGGCAAAACGCTGGTGCTAGTGGATGATGTGATCTTTAGTGGGCGCACTATTCGCGCCGCCCTCAACGCCGTGACTGACTATGGCCGACCAGAAATGATTCAGCTCGCAGTCCTCATCGATCGCGGCCATCGCCAACTTCCGATTCACCCTGATTTTGTCGGTAAAGCCGTGCCCACTGCTCGCCATGAAGTAGTCAAGGTCTTTTTGTCAGATGTTGATGGCCACGATGCCGTGCAGCTGTTGCGCCGCGACTAGGCAATTAGGCTGGTTGCCGTGACCGAGATGCGTTTCATTATTGAGGAAAATGCAGGCTGGGAGCAGCGGAGCAAGGGGGCGAAATTTTGAGCACTTGTTTAGGCATCTGGCAGAAAATAACGACTCCGAGCGCTAAGAGTTGGAAAGACCGCTGAGGAAACCGCCGCTGAGGCGACTGATGGCGCGTTGAGCCACTTCGCTGTAGCCCAGCTTGCCATTAAACAGTTTCACGATGGTCGGGGCGGCATTGGGCCGTTTGACACCGATTCGGTAGGCCAGCTTCGGCGCTTTATAAAATACCTGGGCCAACCGTTTTGCCCAGCGCATGTCTTGCCCCCATTCGGCCTGCATGACTTGGGTATAGCCTGCTAGGGCGTTGAGATCGCCCGCGATCGCCCGGTCAATTGCCGCTGCCGCCTTGACCCCGCTAAACAACGCGGGCCGAATGCCCTCTGCCGTAAACGGATCGACCACGCAGGCAGCTTCCCCCACTAACAGGGCGTTTTGGGTATGCAGTCGCTGGTCGCCATCCCACGCCAAGATGGGGTGCCCGTGGGCCTTTTGCTGCGACATAGTCACATCAAACTGGGTGGCATAGTCAGCAATGGGAGCCCGCAGATCTTGACGACGCTGGTCGCCCACCCGCATCACCCCACCCCCGATGGAATAGCCATCCGCTTTCGGAAAATTCCACAGGTAGCCATGCTGCACCATGCCCATTTCTAGGTAAAGCAGCGGATCGTCCGGCATTTCTAAGCGCGGTTCAATCTCGACGGCGGCGGCTAGCAAGTGACGCCGTTGGGTAAAGCCCAACCATTTGGCCATGACCCCGCGTCCGCCGTCGGCGGCCAGTAGGTAACGCCCCTCCACCGGCCCTCGCGACGTTTCGACCTGCCAGCGATCGCCCTTAAATTCAATCCCTTTGGCCTTGGTCTCTTGCCACAGTTCGGCTCCTTGGCGCTGAGCTTGCTGCACCAAAAAATAGTCAAACTGATCACGGCGCACCATCCACAGGGCTTCGTCATCGGGTACCTCCGCATCAACCGGGTCGGTCATCTTCCAGGTGCAGCGAATGCGCTTGACCCGGACCGAAATCGCTGGTGAAAAGTCGAAGTCAAACCACTCTGCCACTTGGGGGGAGACGCCACCGCCACAAGGCTTATAGCGCGGTAACGCTTCCCGCTCAATCAGCAAAACCGAGTGACCTTGCTTGGCCAAATGATAGGCCGCCGCGCCGCCGCCTGGTCCAGCCCCAACAATGATGCAGTCGTACATAGTGATCTCAAATCCGAATAATGCCTAGTCTGAAAACTTGGATGATTTACCAGTTGCTGATCGGCGCCAATCCATCTGACGTGACCGATGCGAATACACGTAAAGTCAGCAGGTATGGGCGATCGCCGTCGCCTGATTGAGATTGTGGGCTGGCTGGACTGTTTCGTCAAACTGCTCTGCCTGCCCAAACAATGGCACGCCGATCAAATCTACAGACTGGGTAAGATCCCCTCTGTGAACATTCCCCCAAATTTAGAACAACCCTTCTGGGCAAACATCACTGTCAAACACCAACGACTAGGCGCCATAGTCCGACCGTCAAACCCAAAATGGCCAAATGCTGCGGCAGCATGAGCCGCAGGGGGTAGCGAGCAATTTTTTGCGTCAGGATGATCGACAGCAACGCCCCGACGAGTAGCGCCGTCCCCTGCAAAAAGGCAATAACTGCTGGGTGCGCGACCACCACGGGAAGGCTCGCGCCCGAGAGACCAGTCGTTGCCGCCCCCACAGG
>CALCPB010000256.1 GCA_937897665.1 uncultured Halomicronema sp.
CCTACCGTTCATGTGTGGGATCGCGATCGCAATACCGTTGCCACCCTAGATGCCGATCAAGATACGCTGTTTGGGTTTGATTACAGCCCTAATGGTCAAATGATTGCGGCAGTCGGAGCCAACGGCACCGTTCAACTCTGAAGCTCCACTGGAGAACTGTTGCAAGATCTGCAAGGCCATGTGCTGCAAGCCTGGGATGCGAGCTTTAGTCCAGACAGCCAGCGGCTCGCGGCCATTGCCGAAGATGGCAGCATCCGCATTTGGACAATTGACGGCGAACTCATTCATACCCTGCAAAGTGATGAAGAACGGGGGCTGCGAGTGGCCTTTAGTCCCGATGGTCAGCAACTTGTTGCGGCTAGAGGCAATGGTACCCTGCAAGTCTGGAGCACTGACGGTGCCCTGCTTCATGAGATTCAGGCCCATGAGGCGGCTGTTTTTGGTCTTTCTGTCAGCCCTGATGGTCAGTTTTTGGTCTCTTCTAGTACCGATCTCACCACCAAACTCTGGCGCTGGGATGGCAGCTTAGTCAGAACCTTTGAGGGACATACCAATGCCGTTTTTGGGGTGGCTTTTAGTCCCGATAGTCAGAAAATTGCCACGGCCAGCATCGACAACACAGTTATCCTGTGGTCTTTGGAGGGTGAACCGATCAAGACTCTGTACGGCCACGGTCCTGGTTTTAAGAGTGTGAAATTTAGTTCTACGGGGGAGCTGGTAACCGTGGCTGAGGACGGCACCCTCGCCCGGTGGAATCTAGAGGAGGTATTGGCGTTAAATGAGCTGGAATACGCCTGTGCCTGGATTGCTGATTATTTGCGAACGAATAGTGAGGTTCCCGAAGGCGATCGCACCCTTTGTGAGGGAATTCAAGCAGATTAACTGACGACATGGCATTAAATTAACAAGTCATTACTCAAAATAGTCAGAAAAGACGGAAAAGACGGAAAAAGCGGAAACTGTCAGGAGAATAGTGGCGGCTCAAAGGTTTCATGGGAAATTAATAAATAATTCCTGTAAAGCTCCCAGTCACGTATCAAATAAACTATGGATCCTGATGAAGTTCTCAGAGCCATCGAAGACCGGATTCTAAAGCGCAAACTTACCCCTGCTGAGCGAATTGTTCTAGGACAAACCTGGAATAAACAAACCTATGATCAGATGGCCCAACATTCAGGCTATGGTGACGCTCACCTCAAAGATACGGGATACAAGTTGTGGCGAGCCATTTCTCAAGTCTTAGGACAGCGCGTCACGAAAAAAAGTCTGCTATTTGTCTTGCAAGAACATTTAGAGTCGCCCGATTGGGCATCACCGACCGTCACTGTCGAGGAGCGATCGCCTCAGACGATCTTGAGACCAGATTCGCCGCCGCAGTACCCCTCTGGCCCCCTATCACCGGATTCGTCACTTTACATCAATCGCCCCCCCAACGAAACCCTGGCCCATTCAGAAATTCAGCGCTCTGGAGGTTTCCTGCGGATTAAAGCGCCTCAAAAAATGGGCAAAACCTCCTTGGTCTTTCGCCTGATTCAGGCTGCCCATCAGCAGAACTATAAAACAGCCAACTTAGATTTACAAAGTATTGATAAAGCTACCTTTAAAAGTACTGAAGTCTTTTTAGAGTGGTTTTGCTTACGGGTCAGTCAAGAACTGAAACTCCCCCTATCACTGGATGAGTATTGGGACTCGTCAATGGGGTACAAGGTCAGCAGTGAGCTCTATTTTCAAGAGTACATTTTGGCACAAACTCAAACACCAATCGTACTGTTCATCTCGGCAGTCGAAGATCTGATTGAGCATCCTAAGTTAGCCCAAGATTTTTTTCCTTTGCTGCGCTATTGGCATGAGAAAGCTAAATGGAGCTCAGTTTGGAAGAAGTTGCGTATCGTGGTCTCCCATTCCACTGAGATTTACGTTCCCCTTAAAATTAACCAGTCGCCATTTAATATTGGTCAATCGCTCAAGTTACCGAGATTCTCCTCCGCACAAATCTATGAACTTGCGCTTCGCTACGGATTGGAGCAAATCAATCTTGAACACGCTCAACAATTAGTCTCCCTAATCGGGGGACATCCCTATTTAGTGAATGTCTTTTTCTATCATCTGACCACCCAGGAAATCTCACTAGAAGCATTAATGCACAAAGCCTCAACCCCCTCAGGGATTTATGGCGATCATCTCCGCAATTATTTAATAATTCTCAATCATGAGCCGGATTTGGCGATGGCCCTCAAACAAATTGTGACGGCAAAAGAATCCCTTGAGTTAGATGCGGTCACACTATATCAATTGGAAAGCTTAGGGTTAATCCAAGTTAAAGGATACCAGGCAATTCCCAGTTGCGAAGTCTATCGATCCTATTTTCAGCAGCAGCTTGATCTTTAAAACTGAGAATTTATCAAGACAAACAATAGAACAGTATTTCTGAATGTGTAAAAAACCGATTTTTCCGACTTTACTTCTCCTGCTTGATTTGCTTAGATATCGACAGAGAAGTTCCGCTCATGAATTTCTTTAACTGCATGCGGGACATTGACTTGTTCCGCATTTCATATCTATGTGCCTTAGCATCCAGCCACTGATATGAGCTTCTGTAGGAAACAGACCTTGATATTTCAGGGTGGCAAAATTGAGGTCTAACTGAGCATGACTCCTCTGAGGTTATCGGCGTTGACAGCCATTAAACATCGGTATTGAGTCGCCTTTGATGAAGCAGTCT
>CALCPB010000257.1 GCA_937897665.1 uncultured Halomicronema sp.
CGTTGACATGGAAAGCACCTCGTCAATACAACAACGGCTAGAAGGCTTGAACAACGGCTCCATCCACTGCACTCATCCTTGCGCGATACGGTCTCCTTCCGGGACCTGGCGATTTTTCGAGTTCTCAGAGGATGAATCATCGCGCTGAGCCAAGCTTGCCCACGGATTATGACTGAGCCAGATGCCTAGGGAGAACGGTCTAGCGCGACTGCTCTCAACATACAAGGGGGTAGAAACATAGGCGGGATTGGGACATGACGGTTTTAACGGTATAGCCATCCGCAGATAGATCCGTTTAGACAGTGAAGGCATGGTCAATGACATGTCTAAATGGTTAGCCGGATTGAATCTGTTTCCGCATTCGGTTCTTCAAAACGAACCACTGACTGCCCCTTCTACGGATTGCTATAGATCACAAATGCACCACACAAATTGAGCATTCCCTGGTGGGGTGCGCGGCGTCACGGGGCAGGGACATGGCAATGCCATGTTCCTAGGGTCGGCGTCGGTGATGACGATAACGCCATGAACGTAGGCAGACGCGTTTCATCCGTTCAGGTATTCTGACAGGCAGATCAGAATTGGGAAAAACCGTTGAACTCAAGCATTATCGACCCCGCCCATGAGCCCGTCGCGACCGCTTGGCAGCCGTGGCAGGGCAAAGCGGCCATCACGTTTCGGCGACAGGGCGATCGCACCGTGCCCCAGGTGCAAACCCAAGCGCCGCTCAAAGTTCAGCGTCCGTTTTATCCCGAAGGGCCGGACATTTGTCAGTCGGTGCTGCTGCATACCGCTGGCGGCATGGTGGGGGGCGATCGTCTCAACTACGACCTGCACGCCCTGGCGGGCACCCACGCGCTGCTTACCACCGCCGCCGCCGCCAAAATCTATAGCGACCATCCGCAGCCCGCTCAGATCACCGGCAGGCTAAGGGTCGAGGCCGAAGCCTGTGTAGAGTGGCTGCCCCAAGAAGCGATCGTGTTTGAAGGCGCACAGCTGCAGCAAAGCTGGCGGGTTGAATTAGCTGCCGAGGCCCACTGGCTCGGGTGGGACATCATGCGGCTGGGGCGCACGGCTCGCGGCGAGCGATTTTGCCGGGGTGAGGTGCGATCGCGGTTTGAGGTTTGGCATGGCGACCAATTGATTTGGGTTGATCCGCAGCGGCTACAGGGCAGCGAAGCCCTGTGGCAGAGTCCCCATGGGCTGAATCAGTGTCCCATTGTGGCCACATTGGTATGGGTCGGGGCGCTGCCTGAACCCAAAGTAGTTGAGGCGGTACGAGCGGCTTCAAAATCCTCGCAGCCCAGTGAGATCGGGGTGACTCGACTGCAGCTGGGACTGCTCTGTCGCTATCGCGGCCATTCGACGGGCGAGGTGCGCCGCTGGTTTATTGAGGCCTGGAAAATTTTGCGACCCTACTATGCGCGGCCCTTGCGAACCGTGCCGCGCGTGTGGCCCCTGTAGCAGTGGTGGAATTGGGTGGCCCTACATCGAGACGGTGAGCTGTGAGCCGTCGGGGGTTTTGCTTACATCAATACGGGTCTCAAAGGCTTCGCGGAAATGGGGGATGTGGGTAACTGCAAGAATGCAGGCGAAGTCCGCCGCAATTGCGGTAATGGCCCCGATCAGGCGATCGCAGCCTTCTCGATCTTGGGTACCAAAGCCTTCATCGATAATCAACATTTGCAGCGGCGTGCCCGAGCGCTGGGCCAGCAGTCGCGCCAGCGCCAGCCGAATCGCAAAATTCACCCGAAAAGCCTCTCCCCCCGAATAGGTTTCATAGGGGCGCGTGCCCTGGGCATCGGCGATGACAATATCCAGGGTGTCGATCAGTTTGCCCTGGCGGCTGCGGCCTGCTCGTTGGGTGACAAACTGCACGTGTAGCTGGTGGGCACTGAGACGGCCCAAAAGGTGGTTTGTCTCCGCCTCTAGTTGGGGCAGCAGATGCTCAATCAGCAACGCCTGCAAACCATTGCGACCAAAGGCCGTCGCCAGCTCTTGATGCACTAACAGGCGACGCTGGGCCTGCACCAAGACTTGCTGCTGCTGCTGCCATTCCGTTTGTAGCTGATCGCAGTGGGCCAAGCGCTGTTGCAGGGCTCCCTGCGCCGAGAGAATCTGCTCGCGCTGCTGCTGGCGATCGCTCAGCTGAGTCTGCAGGGTGGCGATCGCTGCCTGCCCATCGGGACACTGACGAATTTGCTCCGCCAGCTCTGTTGCTTGAGTGGCGAGCGCCTGCTGCTGCTGTTCGATCTGCTGGCACTTTTCCGCCAGGGTCTGGAGCTGCTGTGCAAGTTGGGGCTGTCGCTGGCGTGCCTGCACCAGCTGTTGAAACTGCAGCGCCCACTGTTGCGCGGCCTTGAGCTGTGATCGCACCTGCTGGTGAGTCTCGACTCGATAGCCCAGCGCCGCCAGTTGGGCAT
>CALCPB010000258.1 GCA_937897665.1 uncultured Halomicronema sp.
GGAATATCTTGATTTGAGCATGATTCATATGTACTATTACGTTAGTCTTAAAGACCGATGTGTTGTGTACGTCTAATGAGCAGTAAAAGGTTGCTAAGTTTTCGATTGCCCGATGCCCTTGCCGATGATCTGAAGACAAAAGCTTCAGAAGAAGACGTCTCGATGACCGCGTTAGCCTCGCGCTACTTTAAGGAGGGGCTGAATCGTCGCGTTGATCAGGGTTCTACCGACCCGGAACTGTTAGGGCGACCAAACCGCTGGCACCATGAAGCTTTAGGTCAATCCCATAGCGACGGCGGCACTGAGTCAGTGCTGTCATACGGTGATGACTCAGTGCAGGGTTGGAACCCAATGCTATCTGACCCGCAAGACGATGGACCGACGGCTAACTCAGCACTGTTGTACAGTGATGCGGCGATCGGCAGTTACACTAACGGCAAAACTGATTTGCCTGACCAAAAGACTGAACTCTTGGCAAAATTCGCCACGTTTATTGCCGTATTGGAAGATTCGATGGATCTATGGGCTCAGGATATTAGCGACGACATCTTAGAGGCGATCGGCGATTTGTCGAAGTTGAAAGCCAGGCTGAAATCGGCACCCTGCAAAAGCAAGTAGCCGATACCGCAATGCACGCATTCGCCAGGGTTGACAGGAGAGGCCACACACATTCGACGAAGGGCTTTGAACGGCGGCAGCATGACCTATCGAGGAGTAAAGTCAAGTGACTCCACCAGTCAGCATTCGTATCGCTGAGCCGACGGATGTGCCGCAGTTGGCAACGCTGTTTAAAGCCACGGTATTACAGCACGGCCCACAGTATTACACCGCACAGCAGACCGCAGCTTGGGCAGCAACGGCAGACGATCGCGATCGCTTTCAGCAATTTATCCTCGGCGTCACGACCTATCTGGCGGTCAATGAGTCCAACATTTTGGGATTTGCGGGCATTGGCTCAGACGGATATGTCGCCTCTACCTATGTTCACCACAGCTATCTAGGCCAGGGTATTGGTTCGATCTTGATGGCGCAAATCTTAGATCATGCTCAGCGCGATCGCCTCCCTCGCCTTTACTGCGAAGCCAGCAAATTTAGCGTGGGACTGTTTACTAAGTTTGGCTTCCATCTCTACGCGACAGAAGTTGTCGAACGCCACGGTGTGACCTTCGAGCGATATTTGATGGAGAAGCTCATGATCAGCAAAAATGCTGATGCGGACTGCCCGTGATTTAGACGGCGGCGGTCTCGGCAAACTTCAGGCCGAATTCATAGAGCGCGGGTAAAAAGTTGCGGTTTTCGTGGCCGGGGCGGCTGAGCTTGCACAGGGCAAAACGCTGTAAGGGCGATAGAGCAGACCACTGGTCGAGAGCGATCGCCGTATCAAACTGCGCGGCTTGTGCCGCCACATCAGCTGGTATTTGATCGAGTTGCTGCCAGGGGGGCTGAGCATCGATCGGCAAATCTTTAGCGGGGCCACCCATGTACTCCGTGACTAATGCCTGCAGGCTGTCGTAGTACGCGGTGATTTCCGTTGCGGTTTGGCAGGGATGAGTGACGATCCGCTCGCGATCGCTATCAGAAAATTTGTGCCAGTGTTCTAGCTTGAGCTTGACGCCACAGGTATCGAGCTTATAGCGCACCTGCATCGGAATGCACCGGAGGGACTGTACAAAGTCAGCTTCGAACTGAAAGAAGGTGAGGTCAGCAGTGGACATAGTGATACGGGTAAAGAGGGCTGATGGGGAAGAGGGAGTGACGGGTGGTGGGAAGAGAGTGGCGGGAGCAATAAGG
>CALCPB010000259.1 GCA_937897665.1 uncultured Halomicronema sp.
CCCCCTAAGGTGCAGCGCAATTCTGGAAAGGCTTCATAACCGCTCTCGGTGGCAGCAATCGCGGCGACTAGTCGTTTCTGCAATAGGCTGTGTTTGCTGCCTCCCCTGGGTTTCTGACTGATCTCCCCGTGGCGATATTCCCAAGCAGGCGATTCGTTGATGTAAGCAAGCTGTAGAAACTTTGGCAGCGTGACTGACTGGGGTGGAGCAGCGGTCATTTCAAGAGCCTCAACCACTGCCATCAGCTTAGCGTGTTGTCTTGGGCACGATCGCCTCAAATTTCCATCCTATCAACTGCATTCGAACGGTGATCTTGGTAATGTCGGCTACCAACAGTCTTGACGTCTCGCTAGAAGATTGGGCTGCCTCAACCTCGTCAATCTCGTTTCTCTCGCCCTGACCTTCTCATCTCTACCCCTATGACTCAGGCCCTCTCTGATCTGGCTCGCGATCGCGGTATCCACTATTTCCTCATCTCCTTTACCGATCTATTTGGCGTGCAGCGAGCCAAATTAGTGCCGGCGTCCAGCATTGACACGATGGCGGTCAACGGGGCGGGCTTTGCTGGCTTTGCCGCGTGGTTGGATATGACGCCTGCCGATCCAGATATCCTCGCGATTCCCGACCCCAATAGCCTGTTTCAACTGCCCTGGCAACCGGATGTCGCCTGGATGCCCGCCGATCTTTACGGCGTAGACGGCGAGCCGATCGCCCAAACGCCGCGCCTAGTGCTGAAGCGAGTGCTGGCTCAGGCTGAGGAGTTGGGCTATCAGGTGTGTACGGGGGTGGAATGCGAGTATTTTTTGCTGAATGCCGATGGCAGCGGCATTGCCGATAGTCGCGATCGCCAAGCCAAGCCCTGCTATGACCAGCAGGCCCTGATGCGGCAGTATGATCTGATTCGCGAAATCTGCGATGGCATGTTGGCGCTGGGCTGGGGACCGTATCAAAACGATCACGAAGATGCCAACGGCCAGTTTGAGATGAACTGGACCTTTGACACTGCCTTAGTGACTGCCGATCGCCAAGCCTTTTTTCAATACATGGTCAAAACCATTGCCGAACGGCATGGGCTGCAGGCCACCTTTAAACCCAAGCCGTTTCCGCATCTGACGGGGAATGGCTGCCACATGCATCTCTCAATTTGGGATCGCGATCGCCAGGCCAATCTGTTCCTTGATGATGAGGGAGAGCTGGGATTGTCGGCTCTGGGATACCAGTTTATTGGTGGTCTGCTGCATTCTGGTCCCGCTGTTTGTGCCTTTTCGAATCCGGCGGTGAATTCTTACCGTCGCATCAACGCCCCGGTCACGACGTCAGGGGCCACGTGGTCACCCAATACGCTGAGCTACAGCGGTAATAATCGCACCCATATGATCCGCATTCCCGAGGCGGGGCGTTTTGAGCTGCGGCTGGGGGACGGGGCGGCGAACCCTTACCTGCTACCCGCTGCTGTTATCGCAGCTGGGTTAGACGGCATTGCGGCTAAACGCGATCCGGGGCCACGCTACGACAACAACGCCTATACTGAGCCGCTGCCGCCGGGCACGGTTAAAACGCTGCCCCAGAGTCTGTTCGATGCCCTGAAGCAGTTAGAGCAAAATACCGTCCTTTCCAAGAGCATGGGGGCAGACTTCACCGCATCTTATCTGAAGTTACAGCACCAGGCTTGGGCCGAGCACATTGCCCAGATGGCTGACTAAAAGCCAGTAACTTTAGCAGATTAGGGCTTTGAGGCGATCGCCCGATGACCAATCAAAAGTCAAACCAGTTGCAGACGACGCTTCAGCT
>CALCPB010000260.1 GCA_937897665.1 uncultured Halomicronema sp.
GATGTGTTTAGGATCGCCTACTATCGGATTCCGCAGGAGTACTATGTGAGCCCGGCCTATGCCGATATCTGGGGGCGATCGCCGGAGGCGATTTACCAAAACTACGACTTGTGGGCCGACACGTTGCATCCCGACGATCGCGAGCGGGTGCTCGCTACAGCCGCTCAGTCCATCCATCAGGATGGGGTGGAGCAAGAATATCGGATTGTCAGACCTGATGGTAGCATCCGGTGGATTCGCGATCGCGGGTTCGCCGTGAAGGGAGACAATGGCGAATTTTCTCGTATGGTCGGCATAGCTCAAGACATCACTGAGCGTAAATGTGCGGCAGCGGCACTGGTAGCCAATGAGTCACGTTTGCAGGCCTTTGTGGAATCCAACGTGGTCGGGATTATCTACTGCGATATCCATGGCAACATCTTTCAGGCCAATGATGAACTGTTGAGGATTGTTGGCTACAGCTCAGATGACTTGGCCGCAAAGCGATTGCAGTGGATCGACATGACGCCCCCAGAGTATCTGCCCCTCGACGAACAACGGATTGCCGAAGCCCAAGCGCGCGGAGCCTGCACCCCCTACGAAAAGGAATACATTCGCAAAGACGGTCAGCGGGTGCCAGTGCTGATCGGCTATACCCTGCTGGGCGAGCAGCGCGAAGAAGCCGTGGTGTTTGTGTTGGATTTAAGCAGCCGCAAAAAAGCGGAACGCGCCTTGCGCCGCAGCAAAGACCGGCTCCGCATGGCCTTGGAATCAGCCCAACTGGGCACTTGGGATTGGCACTTCGCGAACAACGAGCTGGTGTGGGACGACCGGTGTAAGGCGATATTCGGCCTGGCAGCCGAGGCGACCGTCACAATTGAGAGGTTCTTTCAGGCGTTGCACCCCGATGATCGTGAGCGGCTGCAGCAAGAGATCGCCACCAGCTTGAATCCGGCCAGCGGGAACAGCTATGCCTCAGAATATCGCGTCATTCGGCTCGATGATGGGGCCGAGCGCTGGATGATGGCGAAAGGGCAAATGTACTTTGCCGACGACGGTACCGCTCAGCGCTTCATTGGCACCGTGATGGACATCACTGAGCGCAAACAGACCGAAACAGCCCTGCGAGACAGTCAGGAACGACTGCAGATGGCGATCGCCGGGTCGGGCAGTGGCTTTTGGGATTGGCAGATTACGACCAATGAGGACTACTTCAGTCCGGAATGGCTGCAAATGCTGGGCTTCGAGGCTGGCGAGTTGCCTGACAAATACAGCTCCTGGGAACAGCTCATTCACCCCGATGACAAGCCGATGGTGATGGAAAGGCTGTATGCCCATTTGCAAGATGGGCAGCACCCTTATCAATTTGAATATCGGCTGATGACGAAGTCCGGCGATTGGAAGTGGATCGCGAATTACGGCAAGGTGGTCAAACGTGATGAGGCGGGCAAACCGCTGCGGATGGCGGGTATTCACTTAGACATCAGCGATCGCAAGCGCGCCCAAGCGCAATCACGGCTGAGTGAAACCCGTTACCGGACCTTAGCGAATGCGGTTTCTCAACTCATGTGGATTAGCCAGGCCAGTGGCCAGATCGAATTTTTCAATGCGCAGTGGCATGACTATACCGGCCTCACAGAGCGCGATTTTGCCATTGGTGCGTGGCCCGAGGTGATTCATCCTGAAGATATAGACACGATTCGGACCGTGCGGACGGCGGCGATCACTGACAAAGTTGCCTATGAAGTCGAAGCCAGAGTGAAACGCCATGACCAAATGTATCGCTGGCATCTGGCCCGGGTCGTGCCCCTAATGGACGACACTGGGGCCGTGGTTAATTGGTTTGGGACGGCGACCGACATCCACGATCGTAAGCTGGCCGCAGTGGAGCGGGAACAGTTCCTCGCGCAGGAACAAGCCGCCCGCGCGGCTGCCGAACAGGCTAATCGGGTTAAAGACGATTTTTTGGCGATTTTATCCCACGAACTGCGATCGCCCCTCAATCCCATTTTGGGCTGGGCACAACTCTTACGCACCCGTGAGTTAGACCGTGCGACCACGCTTCAAGCGGTGTCGACCATTGAACGCAATGTCAAGCTGCAAACCCAACTCATTGATGATCTATTAGATATTGCCAAAATTCTGCGTGGCAAGCTGAAGCTGGCACCGGCGCGGGTGGATTTAGCCTTGGTGGTGAATGAGGCGATCGAAACCGTGCAGACCGCCGCCGCCGCCAAAGCGATTACGATCAAGCCCGATCTGCAGGCGGTGGGCCATGTTTGGGGTGACGAGGGGCGGCTACAGCAGATTGTCTGGAATTTGCTGTCTAACGCGATTAAGTTCACCCCTGAGGCAGGGCAGATCACCATTGCACTCACGCAAACAGAGGCGGCTGCCCAAATCCAAGTCATCGATACGGGCAAGGGCATCCCGCCAGACTTTTTACCCCACATTTTTGAATCTTTTCGTCAAGAAGACGTTTCCATCACGCGGCAGCATGGCGGTCTGGGGTTGGGGCTGGCGATTGTGCGATATCTGACCGAGGCTAACGGCGGCCAGATCACGGCCGACAGCCAGGGGGTAGGCAAAGGCGCGACATTTACCGTCACTCTACCTTTGATGCCCGCGACGGTCGCGGCTGCCCCCACCCACCCAGCAGCATCAGACGCGTTCGACTTGTCTGACGTGCGCATCCTCGCGGTGGATGACGACCCAGATTGTCGCGATTTGATGGCCACCCTCTTTGAGGAGTATCAGGCCGAAGTGCTCATCGTTGCCGCCGCCGAGGAAGCCTTGGCGCAGTTTCACACCTTTAAGCCCGATATTCTCATTAGTGATTTGGGCATGCCTCAGCTGGATGGCTATAGCCTGATCAAGCAAATTCGCTCACTCTCTGAGCAGAGCGGGGGGCACATCCCCGCGATCGCCCTCACCGCCTACACCCGTGCAGCAGACCAAGAAAAAAGCTTGGCTCATGGGTTTCAACGCCATGTCGCCAAGCCGATTGAGATTGAGGGTTTGATCCAAACGATTTTTGAACTGGTCAACGCGCCCACTGATGATTCGCCCGCCTGATGTCTAGCAGCGAATTGTGAGCGAGATTCGCGCCTAATTCACCAGGCCAGCGCGCAAGGCCCGTACCGCGGCTTTGGTGCGATCGTCCACGCCCAACTTGTTCAAAATATTGCGCACGTGGGTTTTCACCGTACCAACTGTAATGTAAGACCGCTCAGCGATTTCAGCGTTGCTACAGCCGCCAACAATCAGCTCTAAAATCTCTAATTCCCGTTCAGTCAGGGGATAGTTGTCGAGAACTTGGGTGTATTCCGGATCGAGCGCATTGATCTCTACCGTTGACTCGACGCCACCCGCCGCGACCGGATTTTTACGCATCTGTCGCAGCACGATGCTGGCGATCGCCGGATCAATCCAAGAGTTGCCCTCATAGGTTTCTCGCACCGCGATCATCAACTCAGACAGCTCTGTCTGCTTCATACAATAGGAGTCTGCACCGGCGGCAAAGGCTGCCATCACGGAGTCTTCGCTGTCGTGCATCGTCAGCATCAAAATCTTGGTAGGGTTCTTTTCATTGGCGGGCGTCTGCTCACGCAAGCGGCGCACGACTTCGATGCCATCAATATCGGGCAAACCAATGTCTACCACCGCGACGTCCGGCTGTCGTGACAACAGCAGCGACAGCCCGGCCTCACCACCGGCGGCCTCACCAACGAGTTCGATGTCGGCTTGCTCATTAAAGGCAACCTTAAGGCCCATACGAGTGAGATTATGATCCTCAATTAAGGCAATTCGGATAGACATAGTTAGGTTCCTAAGCATCAAGGCTGACGTCAATCCGCCATTGGGACGACATCACCTTACATCAGTATTTTTACTATTCATTAAATTGTCTTAATATTCATACCTCTCAAGATAGAAGTTCGGGCGGCTCGAAATCTATCTTAAGTCTGGGTACTCCGTTCCCGATGTTATCTATCTTGGTTGATTAGGATGCGCCTTTGGCAGACAATCACCCATAGCTTTCGGTCAACGGCATCGACCCATTCGCGCCCTGGCTCTTAGCCGCCATTAGTCAGAGCTCACTGAGTCAGGCCTATTTTTCAACGATTCGACAGATTGGGAATTGAGTGATGCGGCGTCAGTGCTAGCGCTCAACTCATCCGTGTCCCAAAGACATGACGATCTTGGGCCGCCGGATCTAGTGGGGCTGCACGCGGTTGCTGACGGCACGACGGCGATCGCGTATTTCGCCATAGCCGCGGCCCTGCTTTACGGCGTTCAGCAGCGGGCAGACCTGCCTTTCAGAGGATTATTCTGGCTCTTGGGGGCCTTCATCGCCATCGGCGGTCTGACGCATACCCTGGCGATGGGGACGCTTTGGTTTCCTCAATCCTGGGTGAGCGGCAGTGTGAAGGCGGTCACCGCCCTTCTGGCCGTAGTCACCGCCTTCGTCTTCGTCCCCCGCCTCCCCGCCGTTTTGGCGTTACTCAACACCGCATCGTCAGAGCCGCTCCATCAGGCGTTAGCCGCAGAGAGCGTTGAGGGGAACCTGGCCGAGATGACTGATCAGCAACTCAATGCTGAGCTAGAAGGACGGGTGGAACGTCGCACCGCTTCCCTCACCCAGTCAAAACAAGAAGATCAACGGCTGTTGCATCAAGCGGAGGGAGCGCGCGCGGAACTCGAAGTCGCCTTACAAAATCAGCACGACACTGCTGAACGGTTGAAGATTGCGCTGAGTGCCGCCCAAATGGGCTCTTGGGATTGGCGTCTCAACGATGAAGCGCTGCACTGGTCGCCCAAAACCATGAGCATATTGGGCTTCGACCAGAGAGCAGACGAGGTGAGCTACGAGAGCTGGCGGCAGTGCGTTCATCCAGAAGACTTAGCTCGGGTAGAGAGTGCGATCGCCGACGCGCAAAGCAGTCACGCCGTTTTTTCT
>CALCPB010000261.1 GCA_937897665.1 uncultured Halomicronema sp.
ATTTGCTAAGGTAGTGTCCGGCAAAATCACCAATCCGTCATCGCATTTAATGGGGTCTAGCGTTTTCCAGATCCGATGCAGTTCAACACCGGGAAGCGTACTAAAAACTTGCTGGGGTCCGATCATATCCAGTGAGGTCATGCCGGGATAAAAGACCAAGCCAATAGTGTATTTTGGAGAGTCAGTCATGAATTAATCTCGTGGTAACTGTAATTGAATCTCCTCTTAACACTAGAAGCAGCAACCAACCTGGCATAGTCCTCGATCGAGTACTCTTTTCATCACTATGGCGATTCTTCTGAAGCTTTTATTTGAGGAAATTCCTCAGGCAACGAATGAAGATAGCTTGCGATCGTACCTGGCACCAAACCTAGGTAAGTACTTTGCTGCTAAGCGATCGTTTTATTCTTCGGCCAGCTTATAGCCGAGCAAAAGCTTCAACCTGTTCTAAACCTCGCCCTATCCCTAGAACATAATCCTGCAGCGCGTTATATCGCCGAACGCCATACTCCTGTTCATAAAGAAATGGTGACTACACCCAAGGCTTGGCAATTAATCTGTCCGCGCCCAGATCATTGGCACGTGATGGCAGGACCGATCGTTAGCTAGAGCGATGGCGAGTTCATGATTTAGCTGTCAAGATTCAACAATGTATGGGGATTTTCGAAAGAATGCTGAGACAGCATTTGTTCATCGTATAAGAAATAGATACTCCCCTCAGATGAATCTTCAATGTCGAGATTATGGCCATCAAACTGAGCAAGAAGTCTCAGATTCCGAGCAAAATTCAGCATCTTTTCTGTAGCTTCAGCATTGCCCTCATCAAAATCTGACTCCGAAAGATGGTGGGCGGCGAAGTAAATCAGTCTGTGTGGATCTTGTTGACCTCGATGGGGATACCCGCCTATTTGATAGTCATCCCTTGGCAAATCAAAGAAATCACTCATTTCGGATTGGAGATCTCTGTAAGCATCTATTTCATCTTCAGAAAAGTTGAGCAGCGGCAAGTAAATACTGTCGTAGTGATAAGCATAGGGCAACGAGGGAAAAGCGATCAGGCGGGCTCGCCATGTTGTTTCAATGAAATCGAAAACGAAACTCAGATCATCGCTTTCATCTTCTTCAGGAAGCTCCAATACAGTTAGCTCAGAGCTAGGAAAGTAGAAGGCTTTTCCATGTCCATAACTGCCATTAATGCCTTCATGAAACCAGAAAGAGAGTAGTCCATTACTGGGCAAGCCTAAATCATAGGTGGTTCTCACATCTTCTAGATTAATCTGACCGAGAAAACCAAACACCATACCATCACTTTTTGGCCAAGCGAAGGTAGATGGCACATGCGGCATTCCCCAAAGCTTTGTAGCCCCAAGGGGGATATTATCTTCGTCTGCAGCTTCTGGAATTAAAGCGATCGCCGGACGCACCAGCGCCATGATTTGATCTTGAACTACGCTCAAGCCATATTCACTAATTTTCTGCTCTAGCTTCCTCAGCTTTTCTTGCATTGTTCTTGCTATCTAGAAATAGCAATTACCATTAAATATAGAACTTTTAAATGTCAATCATTGATTGCCTTTGTCGCATAACGATCCATATTAACGTCAGATTTCCTCCCAATTATGGCAGTTGAGTTTTATCCGTTGCCTCTATCCGTTTTATTAAAGGCATCTACGTAGGGAAACGCATTTAAAGAATGCCCCTATGAATCCGATAATGACTTCGCTTAACCAAACTCATCAAGAGATTTAAGCGAAGTCATTTCGCAAGCGATATGAAAGGAAGAAAACTCGTTGTTGCTTAAGCCCCTTCGCGGAGTTTATCAAGCACACTTTGGTCTTCCATGGTGGTGGCATCACCGACGATATCTTCGCCACTAGCAAGGTTGCGGAGAAAGCGGCGAATGATTTTGCCCGATCGCGTCTTGGGCAACGAGTCCGCAAAGCGAATATCAGCCGGGCGAGCGATCGCGCCAATCTCTTTGACGACGTGCTGCTTGAGTTCGCCCTTGAGGGTGTCGCTGGATTCTTGGCGACCCTCAAGGGTGACAAAAGCAAAGACCTCTTCGCCCGTAATGTCATTCTTGCGACCGACGACGGCGGCTTCGGCGACGGCGGGGTGCGAGACCAGCGCCGACTCAATTTCCATCGTGCCCAAGCGGTGACCCGAGACACTGAGCACATCATCCACCCGGCCCATCACCCAAAAGTAGCCGTCTTCATCTCGACGTGCCCCATCCCCAGCAAAGTAGAGGTACTGACCGTCTTTGGGGGCGATGTGCTCCCAATAGGTGCGGCGGAAGCGATCGTCGTCGCCATAAACCGTGCGCATCATGCTCGGCCAGGGATGCTTGATCACCAGGTAGCCACCCTCGTTATCAGCGGCAGGATTGCCCTCTAAATCCACCACATCGACGAGAATGCCGGGGAACGGCTTAGTAGCAGAGCCTGGTTTGGTCGGCGTGGCACCGGGGAGTGGGGTCAACATAAAACCGCCGGTCTCGGTTTGCCACCAGGTATCGACAATCGGGCAGTTGCCGCCACCAATGATTTGCTGATACCACACCCACGCTTCGGGGTTGATCGGTTCGCCCACGGTGCCCAAAATGCGCAGTGAGGACAAATCACGGGCTTTGGGCTCATGCTCGCCCATTTTCATAAAGGCGCGGATGGCAGTGGGAGCCGTGTAGAAAATATTGACGCCGTATTTTTCCACCACGTCCCAAAAGCAACCTGGGTTAGAGGGGCGCGGCACCCCTTCGTACATCAGGCTAGTGGCACCGTTGGAAAGAGGGCCATAGACAATGTAGCTGTGGCCAGTAATCCAACCCACGTCGGCGGTGCACCAATACACGTCGGTATCGTTGTGGTCAAAGGTCCACTGATAGGTCATGTGGGTGTAGAGGTTGTAGCCACCCGTCGTGTGGACGACGCCCTTGGGCTTGCCGGTGGTGCCGCTGGTGTAGAGGATAAACAGCATATCCTCGGCATCCATTTCTTCGGCGGGGCAGTGGCCGGAGGCATTGATTTGCAAGTCATGCCACCAATGGTCGCGGCCCGGCAGCATGGGAATCGTCTCTTTTGTGCGCTGGACGACGAGCACGTTTTCGACGCTGGGGGCGGCATTGTTAGCGAGCGCCTGATCGACCGCCGATTTGAGCGGAATCACCTTGTCTTTACGGAAGCCACCGTCAGCGGTGATCACCGCTTTGGCTTGGGCATCGTTGAGGCGATCGCGCAGCGCATCGGCACTAAAGCCGCCAAAGATTACGGTGTGGGGCGCACCAATACGCGCACAGGCCAGCATCGCGATCGCCGCTTCTGGAATCATCGGCATATAAAGACCGACGCGATCGCCCTTGTGCACGCCTAGATCTTTAAGCACATTGGCCATCTGGCAGACTTCGCGATGCAGCTCGGCGTAGGTTAGGGTGCGCGAGTCGCCGGGTTCCCCTTCCCAGATGAGGGCCGCTTTATTGCGTCGCCAGGTAGTGAGGTGGCGATCTAAACAGTTGTAGGAAATATTGAGCTTGCCACCGCTAAACCATTTAGCAAAGGGGGGCTGCCAGTCCAGCACGGTATCCCATTTTTTGAACCAGTGCAGTTCGGTTTCTGCCAGCTCGGCCCAAAAGGCAGCCGGGTCGGCAGCAGCTTTATCGTAGAGTTCTTGATACTCAGCCATGCTTTTGATGCGAGCATGGGCGGCAAAGTCGGCGGGCGGCTCAAACAGGCGCTTTTCGTTGAGGATGGATTCAATCGTCGGTTGAGACATAGGAGTGATGTGAGACGGCGAAATCTGCAGGCAGCTGCTGTTTCAGCATCCTGTCTTTCAAACCATACTGTGTTTCTGGGGATGGCAAAGTCAGTCTGTGCAATTTTGTAACTTCGACTGGGCGATCGCCGAGATTGAGCGCCGCTGCTCTACCGAACTATCGCCCACCGAGCCGGTGGGAGGGTCATTGAATGCTAAATCCTGGGCAAGGCAGCGAATCGCAGGATGCGGAAATTCACGCCCGTTAATTTCAATTCCGGAAAGAAATCGCCACTCTCTCGACTGTCTACGGCTGGGGCGATCGCCTTCAGCCTCGTTCAACGGTGGCTAAAAGTCCTGAGAACAGCGGCGAAACTATAGCCCCATCAGCATTTCAGAGAATATCTGTCGAATTTATTGAGCGGAATGGGTACGATCAGAATGTCCACCCAACTGGCACAGCCCCAAAGAGTGACACAATCTGGTCTTTTCAGAACCAGGTTGCTGGCTAAAGTAGGGTTACTTCGAGAGTTCACCGTTTGCCCCTGACCGGGCGATTTCGAGACTCTGTTCCGTGCACTACCCAATGCTTATGAATCGCTCAATATCGTCTGCTTCTATAACGACCCTCTGCATTCAACCCTCTCACGACGCCACCAACAATCCGCCCGCTGCCCCCCTGGCAGCCGGTCAGGCTGAGGTGATTACGGTTTCTGACCATCGCCAAGCGGCCAACGTCACGCCGATACCGACCGAGCCGCAGCCCTCTGCCGCTTTTATTGAGTGGGTCAAAAACGAATTCAAACGAGAACTGCCCGATAAAGTCAGTAGCCTGTCGCAAGTAGCCACGCGATTAGCCAGCGAAGTCGATCGCATCTGTCGCATGAGCCAACGGATTCAGGCATCGGGAGAAGTGCTGCATTGGCAGCGATCGCTGGCTCGGCATCGCATCAACAAATGTGTGAAATATTTCCAACTCGGTTCTAATCAGGGTCGGGTGGAACTACACGGAACCCTCAGCGCGATCGCCTATCGCTATATTGCACCCCGGAAAGCCCAACTCGGGTTTGAGGGCCGTCGCACCCTGCTAGAAGAATTTTTGCAAGGCTTCTATATTGAGGCGCTCAAAGCCTTTCGTCGAGAAAATGCCGTCGATGCCGACTATTCGCCGCGCACGCGCCTGCAGCTATCGGAATACATGACCTTTTGCGAGCAGTATGCCAAGCGGCGCATCACCATTCCGGGGGCCATCAACCAGCAGATTATCGTCTTGCGCGCCCAAACCTTTGCCCGTCGTCAACCCGATGAAACTTCCGTTGATATCGAGCGGGCGATGGATTCGGCCAAGTCCGATGAGATGGATGGCCCCAATCGCTCTGCCGCATTGCAGCAGGTGCGAGAGCAGATGGTCACCGATGCGGTTGACCCGGCGGATCAAGTATTGCGAGATCGCATTATTCAATCTCTGATTGAGTATCTGGAGCAGCAAGACCAGCATGACTGCATCGATTATTTTGTGCTGCGCCTGCAAGATTTGCCCGCAGCAGAAATTGATGAAATCCTCAATCTGTCGTCTCGGCAGCGGGACTACTTACAACAGCGATTTAAGTACCATGTCGAAAAGTTTGCCCAGGTGCACAATTGGCAGCTCGTCCATCAGTGGTTGGGCATCGATCTAGAGCACAACCTCGGTCTGTCGCTGGAAGAGTGGAGCGGTTTTATTACCTCGCTCGAACCCCAGCAGCAACAGCTGTTGCAACTCCGACGCGGGCAGATCCAAGCGGGACATTTGGAAATGGATGCGGGCGAGCTGGCGGAACTCTTAGGCTGCACGCCGAAGCGAGTTAACCGCATCTGGGGACAAATCCTCAACCTGGCTTGGAAATATCGCAATCAAAAAACCGCCTGATGCCAGTTTTTCAACTCCCCGTAGTCGAAGGCGGCATGGGACGGTCAGCATTCGGAATTCGGAATTCGGAATGTCTGCCAAAGCACGACTTCAGTAAGCGGGAGGGCCCGGACCTGACTACAGCTTGCGGCACTAAGCGATACTTAGCACTGGGGTAACTGTCTCATGGCGCAGTTCAGTTGGGCTCATTGAGTTCAGCATCAGTTCAGCCGCTCGATCTTCAGGGTTTTGAGGCCGTAAGTGACTATCGCCCTCAAATCTTTCGTACACTCGCCCAGTTTCATGGAGAAATCGATCGCACCCAAACTGACTCGCTCAGTCACGACAGAACTCAATCGGCCACAGCCACTGTCGGTTCAACTGGCAGACTGTGATCGCTGCTCCCATTGAAAGACACCTCTCACCAACCGAATTTCGTCGTAGGAGTAGTCCTCACCGAGGCGATCGCGCAGGTCGCTGAGATGAAAACTCTCCGCCTGCTCTAATACCTGGCGAATCGTCGTTTGTCGGTCAGCCGAGACTACTGGGCTGAGATCGACCGCAGTTCCCGCTTCGATGAGCGCGGCTAAATGCCCAATGATGGTAGTCGGGCGCAGGCTCCGCAGCCGCGCAATCTCCGCGACCGAATGTCCCTCTTCATACAGCTGCAGCGTGAGGGCACGAGTATTGTTGACGACCGGCGGTGCCCCTGGCACTGATTCCGGCTGAGCACCGACGCCATTTTCTTCACAAAAGGCGTTGATTTCATCCACAAACACCTGACCGTACTGTTCGAGCTTGCGGCTCCCCACCCCTGATATGCGGCTGATTTTCGAGAGCGATCGCGGCATGCGCTGCGCCATTTGCCGCAGAGTACTTTCGGTAAACACGATGTAGGGGGGCACGCCCTGCCGGTCGGCCAAGCGTTTACGCAGCGATCGCAATCGCTTTAGCAAGGTCGCCGCTTCGTCAGAGACCGTATCAGCAGCGGCAGCCCCCTGCAACTGCTCGGGCACGGCAATCTGCACGGTGAGTTGTTTGCGCAGCACCTGCCAGCTGGCCGCATTCAGCTGCAGCACCGGATACCCATCCGTCGTTTCATCCACAAGCCCTTGATGCAACAGCGAACGCCCCAACAATTTCCATTCTTCGGCACTGCGATCTTTGCCAATGCCGTGGGTCGACAGCTCATCATGTCGCAGTTCTAAAATGCGCTTTTTTTGGGAGCCGCGCAGCACGTCAATAACGTGCACCATGCCAAACCGCTCGCGACAGCGGGCCACGCAGGAGAGAAATTTTTGTGCCTCTACCGTCCAATCTTCAACGGGTTTGGGGTGGCGGCAGTTGTCACAGCGATCGCACTGTCCCGGAAACGCCTCCCCAAAGTAGCCCAGCTGAATCTGCCGCCGACACACCGGGCTTTCAGCATAGTCCAGCACCTGACGCAGCTGTTGCCGAGCAATGTTTTGCTCTTGCTCATCGGACTTCTGCTCGATGATGTAGTTAATCAGCGAGACATCGCCATAGCTGAAATAGACCGTGCAGTGCGCCGGTTCGCCATCGCGTCCAGCCCGGCCCGATTCCTGGTAATAGCTTTCCAACGTGCGGGGCAACTCGTAGTGGGCCACCAGGCGCACATCGGGCTTGTTGATGCCCATGCCAAAGGCGATCGTCGCCACAATCACCTGCACATCATCGCGAATAAATCGGCTTTGGTTACCGCTGCGAGTTTCATCCGAGAGACCCGCATGGTAAGGCAGCGCCGCAATCCCTTCTTGCTGCAGCCGTCCAGCCAGCTCATCCACCCGCTTACGGCTAATGCAATACACGATGACGGCACCCGAGGCGGCCTTGATTTGGCGCACGAGATGCGCATAGCTGTGGCGATCTTTGGGCAAGACCTCGTAGTAAAGATTGTGCCGATTAAAGCTAGCCAGAAAAACGCGCGGTGCCTGCAGGCTGAGCTGGGCACAAATATCTTCGCGCACGCGAGTGGTGGCCGTGGCCGTCAGCGCCATCATCGGCACGTCGGGAAAGGCGGCCCGCAAGCGGTGCAGTTGGCGATATTCGGGACGAAAGTCATGGCCCCATTCGGAGACGCAATGGGCTTCGTCAATCGCAAAGCCTGACAGGCCCACCTGCTGATTTAAGCGCGACAAAAACGGCCAAAAGTTTTCGCTCAAGAGCCGTTCAGGCGCGACATAGAGCAGTTTTGTTTCACCGCTGAGCAGGCTTTGCTGCCGCGATCGTACCGCGTCAAAGTCCAAACTGCTATTGAGAAAGGTGGCGGCAATGCCGTTATTTTGCAGCGCATCGACCTGATCTTGCATCAGGGCAATCAGCGGCGAAACGACGACCATCACCCCCAGTCGTAGCAGCGATGGCAGCTGATAGCAGAGGGATTTGCCGCCCCCTGTTGGCATGACCACCAGACTATCTTGGCGGTTCAAAATATGCTCAATGATCTCGCGCTGCTGCAGGCGGAATTGGTCGTAGCCAAAAAAGTGCTTGAGCGCTGATTCTAAAGAGGGCAGCGGGGTAGAAGCGGCAATCGTCATGAAAGGTGTTGAGGGGTGATCAGGCCCTAGTTTAACCACAAGCGCAGCAGGCGCGTCTCTTTGACATGCTTTGCAAAAGACCGCAGGGCGGCCACTTGCTGCCGCCAAGCTTTCATCACGGTGGCGGCCTTGGGGCTCGCCTGGCCTTTGCCCAAAGCTTTGTCGTAGCAGGCATAGGCAGCATCATACTGCTGTAGGCGATGGCAGGCCACCCCCTTAAACTACCAAGCTTGGGGATGATCTGGAGTGAGGTTCAGGGCGCGATCGCATGCCTCTAAGGCGGCCTCAGCCTGATCAAGATGAATCAGACAAACCGCTTGATTAACCCAATCGTCAAGCTGTCGTTCGCTTTCAGAAATTTGCTGCAGCTGACTCAAGGCC
>CALCPB010000262.1 GCA_937897665.1 uncultured Halomicronema sp.
TGAGGGTCACAATGGGGGTGGTGGTGATGGCGGTGATGCTGAAGCCGCTGAAGCAGAAACGGTCAGCAGTTTGTCTGTGGCAAGACCACCCTCTACCTCAGCTTTGCAGGTTGAAACCCCGACGAACCCCATCGTGATTTTACTCATTGGTTCACTGGTGGGCCTGGGACTGGGCGGTGGCATTGTGTATCTGCTCGATATGCTTGATCCAACTATTCGGATTTTCGAGGATCTCGAAAATCTGTTCGACGATCAAGATATTCCTTTGCTGGGCATTGTGCCTGCCACCAACCCTCAGCGTAGCTATCCAGTGCTCATGACGGAGATGAATCATCCCTGTGCGGATATTTATGAACGCTTGCGCAGCAATATTCAAATTTCTGGTCTGACAATCAATGAAGGGCAGGTACCCAAAACTGTTCTGGTAACCAGTAGTTCTGTCCAAGAAGGCAAAACTACCACTGCTTACAACTTGGGTATCGCCTCTGCGCGGGCTGGACGTCGCACGTTGATAGTTGAAATGGACTACAGAAGGGGTACTCAGTCCGCTCGACTAGGAGTGCAGCCTGACCATGAATCGACGCTTGAACCGCTGCGCTATTACGGCGGGCGGCTTTCGGATCCGCTCAAGATGGTGCCCTATGTGGCTAACCTCTACATCACACCTAGTCCTGGGCCTCAGAGCAATCCGGCGGCAATTCTTGATTCCAGTGAAATGTCCCGTTTTCTTCAGGATGCGAAAGCAAGATTCGACTTTGTGGTGTTCGATGCACCTCACTTTGTTGGTAGCAATGATGCCATTTTACTGGAGCCCAAAACTGATGGCATGGTAATTGTGAGTCGCCCCAACTACACGAAAAAGCCAGTGTTAAAGGCCATGCTCGAAGAACTCGAAGAGAAAGAAGACGTTCGGATCTTGGGGGCCGTTATCAATGGTGCCGACGTCGCGCTGACGACCGCCCAACAGCGAGAAGATATTTTAGATGTAGAAGAGAATGGTCAGTATGATCCGGCCTCTGAAAAGGTGGAGCGGATTCCTGTGGTTACGCCAGTTGAGTTTTAGAGACCGCTTAGTTTACCAGCATTCTTATAATCCTTAATGACTAAGGCATCCTGATGAGACGCTGGCAAAGTTGGTTCCTGGTTTTGTTCGCGATCGCCCTGGTCTTTGGCGAGGTGCCGAGCGCTTGGGCCTTGCCCGGTCTTTATGTTGGGGGAGCTAATGCTGAGTTGTATAACCATACCGCTCAGGTAGCGATCGCCCAAAACGTTAGCCACACGACCCTGACGGTGTTCCACGAGCATGAAGGCAACTTCCGGTTCTACCCTAATCGTCCCTATGCTTGACGAGATTAGGGATCGCACATCCAAAAATACCCATACCTTAACATCATACTTATCCCTAACTTTTTTATTTTTCCAACCTTAAAAAAAATAATGTTGGCGGTCAATAAACTTTCCGCCTACACCTCACAGATTATCAATCGGCCTTGCCTTGCCCCAGGAAATCGAATGGGACTGAAACTAAATTAGCGTCAGCAAATAGATGATCGAGAACAGCACGATCCAGACAACATCGACAAAATGCCAATAGATCTCAGCCATTTCAACGCCTGTGTGCTTTTCTGCACCGTAGTGGCCCTCACGGCGTGATCGCCACAGCACGCCCAAAATCAGCAGCAGCCCAATAAACACATGCAGGCCATGAAAACCAGTCAGCAAATAAAAGCAGTTGCTAAATAGGTTTGTCGTCAGACCATAGCCGAGATTCATGTACTCATAAATCTGGCCCGCCAGGAAGATGGCCCCCATTGCAGCGGTAACGGCATACCACTTACGCAGACCTTTGACATTGTTTTGTTTGACTGCCGTATCACCGTAGTGAATCACAAAACTGCTAGCCACCAGAATGATCGTGTTAATTGCTGGCAGCAACAGCTCGATTTCGGTTTCTTCGGGGGGCCATTCAGCAGCGGCAGACCGGTAGACCAAAAAGATGACAAAGAAGCCTGCAAACATCAAAAATTCTGAACACAAAAACGTGATCAGGCCAATGACGCGGAAATCATGATGTTCTTCATGGTGGGCCTCAGTGACTGCTGCAGTATCAGAAGTGGGTTCGATTGCGCCTTGCATAAGGTTCCCAGGGATAGGTGAGTTTGGAAATCGGGGGTAGACAGTGACAGACAGGTCAGCCTGCCTGTCACTGTCGATGAAACAGCTTCTATGAGGAAACCTCAGCTGGTTCCTCGCCGTAGGCATATGGCCCTTCGGTCATCACGGGTAGCACGTCCCAATTTTCGATCATGGGCGGCGAGTCCGTCGTCCACTCTAGGGTTTTGGCATTCCAGGGGTTCCCAGAAGCCTTGGGACCATTGCTCCAGCTCCAGATAGCATTGATCAAAAACGGTAAGATCGAGAGACCTAAAACGAAGGCCCCAATCGTGCAAATGATGTTGATGTACTGAAATTGGGGATCATACATCGCCACCCGTCGCGGCATGCCTTTAAGACCCAGCTCATGCATCGGCAGAAAGGTCAGGTTAGTGCCGATAAACGTCAAGATGAAATGCACCTTACCCAGCGGTTCGTTGAGCATGCGCCCGGTGATTTTGGGGAACCAGTGATAGAGCCCCGCATAGATGCCGAATACGGAGCCGCCAAACAGTACGTAATGAAAGTGGGCCACGACATAGTAAGTATCGTGCACGTGGATATCTACGGGAGCGGTGCCAAGCGTTACACCACTCAGGCCGCCGAAGACAAACATTGCCAATAGCCCGATCGCAAACAGCATGGCGCTGGTATAGCGAATCTTGCCGCCCCACAACGTGGCGACCCAGCTGAAGATTTTAACCCCCGTCGGCACTGCCACAATTAGAGTTGAGACCGTGAAAAACATGCGCATCCACGGCGGGGTGCCACTGGTAAACATGTGGTGCACCCAGACAAACAAACCGATGATGCAAATGGTGAGTGACGAGTAGGCGATCGCCTTGTAGCCAAAAATCGGCTTACGCGCGTGCACTGGAATCACCTCAGACATAATGCCGAAGATGGGCAAAATCATCAGATATACCGCCGGGTGTGAATAGAACCAGAACAAATGCTGGTACATCACCACATCGCCCCCATTCTCGGGTCGGAAGAACGACGTGCCAAAGTTGATGTCAAACAGGAGCAGCACCAACCCAGCCGCTAGCACGGGAGTTGAGAAAAGCGCCATGAGCGACGTGGCGAGAATTGCCCAACAGAACAAGGGCATGTCGTTCCAGCCCATGCTCGGCACGCGCATCTTCCAAATGGTGATGATGAAATTCAACGCACCCAGAATTGAGGAAGTGCCCGCAAAGACGATCGCCAAAATCCACATCGATTGAGCGGTATTTGCCGTGATCAAACTCAGCGGCGGATACGACGTCCAACCAGATTGCGCGCCCCCAAAAAAGAAGCTGCCCACGATCAGCAGACCCGCTGGCACCGTGAGCCAAAAGGCGAGAGCATTCAGCTTTGGAAAGGCCATATCTCGTGCACCAATCATCAAAGGCACAAGATAATTGCCAAACCCGCCGATCGCCCCCGGCACAATCCACAAAAAGATCATGATGGTGCCGTGGTTAGTCAGCAACGCGTTGTAAAAGTTGGGATCGACCAGATCAGAACTGGGAGTGGCTAGCTCAGCTCGCATGACCAAAGCCATCGCCCCACCGACCAGATAAAAGAAAAAGGCCGACACTAAATATTGAATGCCGATGACCTTATGGTCAATATTGAAAGTGAAGTAGTGATACCACTTCCACTTATCAGGATGAGGAAAAGAATTCCCGATCAGTTCACTAGTAATGTTCGCTTGTGCCATAGAGAATTTAAGAGAGCAATGAGTTATGTATGGGTGGGAAAGCGTAGAATGCAGCGAAACAATTTGAGGGCCTTAAAAAGGCAGTTTTAGCAAGGTCTTGAAAAGACGTTGAAGCCGATATCGAAAACTATCCGGCAACAACAACAATGCTGGATCAGCTAAGGTTTCAATCAGACAGGTGAGCCAGCAAATGAGACTCAACTCCAGCCGCTTTGCCATAGGGTGCTAAGTAGTCAGCATCGGTAAGATCAGCCGGATTGATCGCGACGGTCTCAGCTGTACCTGTCTCAGCTTGAGCAGTGCGCTGTTCTAACCAGTTATTGAACTCCGAGGGAGAATGGACGATCACCTGAGTGCGCATAGCTCCGTGATAGCCGCCGCACAACTCAGCGCAGACGACCGGATAGGTGCCGGGCTTGGTCGCGACAAAGCGGAGCTCAGTCTCTTTGCCGGGAATCGCATCTTGCTTCAGACGAAACTGCGGTACCCAAAAGGAATGAATCACATCATTAGCGGAAATATTGAGTTTCACGTCCGCATTCACCGGCACATGAAGTTCGCCATCCACAATGCCTGAGTTGGGATAGGTAAAGATCCAGGCATACTGCATGCCCGCCACATTGACCTCAAGGTCAGCGGCCTGACCTTCTTTATCGAGAGGTGCACCAATACCATAAACAGATTGGGCAAGCAGCGCCTCGTCACCGTCGGCAGCTGTTAAGTCACCCAAAGGAGCGGCGGAAGCATGAGCCAGCCTCGTGCCGTGCTCATGCACTTGATCACCGGGGGCACACCCACCCATATCTTGAAAAATTTGCACACTGTAGATGCCCAGGCCGATCACAATCACAGCCGGGATAGCCGTCCAAAAGGCTTCTAAAGGCAAGTTGCCGTCAATTGCCAGACCGTCGGCATCATCCCCTTTTCGGCGTCGAAACTGCACCATACAGTAGACGATGGTACCTTCTACGACTAAAAAGAGCGCCGTCCCGATCACCACCATCACATTGAAAAAGTTATCCACCAAAACGGACTGAGCCGATGCTTGCTCGGGTAGCCAGTCATTGTTGAAGCCCACCCAGAGACTCACCAACGTAACGATTACACCAATCGTCAAGGTCCATAAGGGAGCGGGAATTTGTTTCATAGAGATCGCTCCCGTCGGGAGGTGTATTTATAAATGCGAATCATTAGTTCTCACAATGTCCGCTGGTGAATATCCTAAACAGGGAATCGATCAGGCGGGCCAAAGTTTTGGATTTGCTTCACCTAAGGGAAAAGCAGTCCTCAAAAGCGTTACATTCTGCAACAAAATGAGTCGTTCAATCTGGCTAGAATGCCAGAGATCCTCCCTGCGAGTGGCGGAATCATGAACTATTTTGATGCTCTCAAAAATTATTTGGATGATCAGGGTCGCCTCACAGAATGGCCGTCGCGGCGCAACAAAGGTCGGTTTCAGCAGTGGGCTTTAGAGTATCTGGCCTCTAAAGTTGAGCCCGATCTTTACTACAGTGAACGCCAAATCAACGAATTACTGCGGCAGCATCATACTTTTGGCGATCCGGCGCTCCTCCGACGAGAACTGTTTGAACGGGGATTAGTTGATCGAGTCAAGGATGGTTCCGCTTACTGGCTTAACCTGGAGTGATTATCCGCGCCATCAGCGTTAGCAATTCAGGGGCTAGGCGCAGGGCCAAAGGGCAGTTTGATCACTTGATTCGCGATCGCCGTTCCCAATAAAATCAGCGCCCCGCCCGCCAGCATTGACACGGTAATTGCCTCATTCAGCACCAGCGCGCCCCAGAGAATGGCAAATAGCGGAATCAGGTAGGTCACCGTCAAGGCACGGGTTGAGCCGACGCTGTGGATGAGGCGAAAATAGAGGATATAAGCCAGGGACGTGGACAGCAGAGCCAGTCCTAAAACGGCCAAAACCGCCCTTTGAGAGGGCAGGTCGTCAGGCTGCGTAAACGGCAGCAAGGGCAGCAGAAACATGGCCGCGCTGAGCTGGCTACCGGTGGCAAACACTAATGAGGGCACACCCTGCAGATTGAGTCGAATAAACGGCGCCGCGATCGCGTACATCAAGGCGGCGCAAAGGCCAGCCGCGATCGCCCACAAAATGTCAGGCGTGATTGCCGTACCGCGTAAGCCCACCAACACCACAACGCCGACAAACCCTAGCAGCAGCCCCAACAACCGGCTGAGGGTCAGCGGTTCCCGCAGCCAAACATAGGCCACCGCCACGCCAAAAAACGGCACCGTACCGTTCAAAATCGCCGTCATCCCCGCCGGTAAAAAGAGCGAAGTAAAGGCCAACAGCGAAAACGGCAGGGCCGAATTGAGCAATCCCACCACCATCAAGGCGCGGCGGTGCCGCTGCAGTTCATGCCAGAGTCCCTGTTTGAGTAAGAGGGGCAGCAGGGTGAGGGCCGCGAGTAACACCCTGATTTCGATCAGCCAAATGGGCCCGAACTCAGGTGCCGCGATCCGCATAAATAGAAAGGAGCCGCCCCACACGGCAGCGAGGCTGAGCAATTCAACGATTTGCAGGGGTTTCATCAGGGATCTCAAACAAGGGCAGTGAGGTTTGCAACAGCGCTGACTTGTCCGGGCTCACGAGCACCTGCTCATGCTGCAATAGCCAGCGTTTGCGGTCGATGCCACCCGCGTAGCCGGTGAGTTGGCGATCAGCCGCAATGACACGATGACACGGCACAATGATCGAAATCGGATTGCGGCCATTGGCGGCACCCACTGCCCGCGCAGCCCCCGGTTTGCCTAGCATTGCCGCCAGGGTGCCATAGGCGATCGTGGTGCCATAGGGAATCTGCGGCAAACAGTGCCAAACCTGCTGTTGAAAATCCGTGCCGCCAGGATTGAGCGGTAAATCGAAGGACTGACGCTGCCCCGCAAAGTATTGCTCAAGCTGCTGCCGTACTTGAGGAAACGGCGCGACTTGGGCAGCTTCCGTCCACGTCTCAGTCTGGGTAGGAAAGTACTTTTGGCCCTGAAGATAAAGGCCGGTCAGCGATCGCCCATCCCCGGTCAACAACAGTGGCGCTAAAGGACTCTCAATCCATTGGTAGTAAGTCATTTTACAGCCTCCAAAGACGTCCACAGACACATCGCGGCGTAGGCCCGCCAAGGCCGCCAGGCCTCAGCCATTTGCCAGACTTGCTGGGGTCGATCGACACCCAAACGCTGGCGTAACACCAAATCACTGTGGGGAAACGCATCCGGGTAGGCTAACACGCGCATCGCAATGTATTGAGCCGTCCAGTCGCCAATGCCGGGCAAGGTTTTGAGTCGTTCGACAGTGACATCGACATCGGCATAGGGCACCAACTGCAGCTCACCTCGCACCACGGCTTGGGCCAGCGCCACAATCGCCTGAGCCCGCCGAGACACATTCCCCAGAGCGGTCAGGCTGGTCACCTCGGCAGTTGCCAACTGTGCCGCTGTCGGTGTGAGATGTGTCAACCCCGATAGCGGCATCTGCAGTGGACTGCCGAACGTCTGCACCACTCGGCCCATCAGGGTCGTCGCGGCTTTAACACTCACTTGCTGCCCTAAAATGGCCCGCACGGCCACCTCAAAACCGTCGAAAGCACCAGGCACTCGCAGGCCTTCACAAGTCGGCCTCCACTGACCCCAGTTCGCTTGCTCTAAATGCGCGGCGATGGCAACCGGATCAGCGGCCAGATCAAAGAGAGCTTTGACTCGCGTAAGCACGGGTAAAATCGCCGCCACCAACGATACCGACAGTTCGACCTGTAGCTTGTCTTGAGTGGGAATGGGCGATACGCAAATCCAGCCTTGATACGAGCCAATCTGCACGGTGCGCTGGTAGCGATCGCGCTCAATTTGCTCCACACCAGCAATCGCTCGCCCCGCCAAAAAGTCGAGCAGTTTGGCCCAGTGCAACGGGGGCCGATAGGCCAGCTCACAACGCAGCGTCTCAGGCACGGAGCGGCTCGTCTGCCGTTGCGTTTTGCGCAGGTCAGTTGGTCGCAGCCGATAGCGCTCTTTAAACAGAACGTTCAGCCGTCTCACACTCGAAAAGCCGCTCGCAAACGCCACTTCGGCAATCGAAAGTTGGCTGTCGGTTAACAGACGTTTGGCCAACAACAAGCGCTGGGTCTGCGCTAGCTGAATCGGCGACACTCCCAATTCTTGTCGCAACACTCGCCGCAAATGGCGATCGCTCACCCCCAGCAACTGGGCCAACTCTGCGACTGATCGCTCCGTCAGCACCCCATTCTCAATCTGCCCAGCGGCGGCGGCCGCGAGCCGCCCAATCGCGTCAATCTTCGCCTGGCCTGGCGCTAACTCAGGCCGGCAGCGCAAGCAGGGGCGATAGCCCGCTCGCTCAGCAGCCGCAGCGCTGGGATAAAACGTGCAGTTTTTGCGCTGCGGCGGTTTCGCCGTACAGACCGTACGGCAGTAAATCCCTGTGCTCGCGACACCGACAAAAAAGACGCCATCAAACCGGCGATCGCGACTCAGGAGGGCTTGATAATGTTGATCATCTGTCAGCATACAATCCGTCTTTGAACAAGACAGCCCTAGCATAGGAGAAGTCCCCTAGGCTGTCTCGCCATTTTCGGACCTGGCAGCAAACGTTCTAGCCGCCAACCTGAGAGACCTGGCCAGTAACACAACACCTTGAGCTGGCCGCGAGTTTGCCAACTCCCATCAGTGTCCAACTTCTTCTGTCAGGTT
>CALCPB010000263.1 GCA_937897665.1 uncultured Halomicronema sp.
GTCAGCGCTGGTGTTAGTCACAGAGATTGGTCTGACCCCGCAGCTGACTGATCGATTTCAACAACGCTTTGGCGATCGCATCTGCGTCTATCACAGTGGCTTGTCTGACGGTGAACGCTATGATGCCTGGCGACGGATGCTCCAAGGGGAGCCCCTCGTGGCGATCGGCACGCGCTCAGCCGTCTTTGCCCCTTTATCCCGACTCGGCATCATCATCTTAGATGAGGAGCATGACAGCAGCTTCAAACAAGATCAGCCGATGCCCTGTTACCACGCGCGCACGGTGGCCCAATGGCGAGCGGAGCGCGAAACTTGCCCGCTGCTGCTGGGTTCGGCCACGCCGTCCTTAGAGAGCTGGGTCGCCTTGGCCCATCTCTCCCTCCCTGCCCTTGCGGGCGTTGCCCTACAGCTGTCTGCGACATGCGGTCAGCTGCCTCAAACTGAGATGCCTGCAGACCCAGAGACGATCGCTGCGGTAGGGGCAGCGATGTCGGCAGCGGATCCTGCCGTGACGGCACTTAGAGCCGTCACGGCTCACTCGCATTATCTCTCTTTGCCCGAGCGTGTGCATCAGCGGCCAGCGCCGCCCATCACCGTGGTTGATATGCGGCTCGAACTGCAGATTGGCAATCGCTCTATCTTTAGTCGCGCTCTGCGGGCCGCGCTCGAAACGATGAAAGCCAAAAATGAGCAGGGCATCCTATTCATTCAGCGGCGGGGTCACAGTAGTTTTGTTTCTTGCCGCTTGTGTGGCCATGTGATGATGTGTCCGCACTGTGATGTGTCGCTGTCATACCACCAATCACATAGCAATGCGGCCCCTCGGCTGCGTTGCCACTATTGCGGGTTTGGTCAAGCTCAGCCGCCCGCTTGTCCGTCCTGTGGCTCGAAATATTTGAAGCACTTCGGCAGTGGTACCCAGCGAGTTGAGCAGGCGATCGCCCAAGAACTGCCCCAGCTGCGGTGTTTGCGCTTTGATAGTGACACCACCCGCGCCAAAGGTGCCCACCGCGCCCTGCTCGCCCGGTTTGCTCAGGGAGAAGCCGATGTGCTGGTTGGCACGCAAATGCTGACGAAGGGCATCGATTTGCCTCGGGTCACGGTCGTCGGTATCATCGCTGCTGATGGTTTGCTGTATATGGCCGACTATCGGGCGAGTGAGCGGGCCTTTCAGGTGTTGACGCAGGTGGCCGGTCGGTCGGGTCGGGGTGAGCAGCCGGGGCGGGTCATTTTGCAAACCTATAATCCCGAGAATCCTGTCGTCGAGGCTGTTAAGCAGCACAGCCTCCGCAGCTTTCTCGAAACTGAAATGCAGCAGCGCAGTACGCTCAATTACCCCCCCATTGGGCGGTTGATCTTATTGCGCATTACCAGTCCCCAGTCCCATCTGGTGGAACAGGCGGCTCGCCAGCTGGCGGCCCAAGTCGCCGCGATCGCTCCCACCTGGGCACTCCTCGGGCCGGCGCCGGCACCGATTTTGCGGGTTGCCCGGCGCTATCGCTGGCAGATCTTGCTCAAGGGGGCAATCGCCGACCCGCTGCCTGACCTGAGTCAACTGTCAAAATTGTGCCCCGCCCAAGTGAGTTTGACTGTTGATGTTGACCCGCTCAATTTAATGTGATCGGTGGCAAGGGGGCCCATGCACTCAAATGAGAAGTGATCATTTGTAGACTCGCCTAATTCTCATCACCCCATCAAAATCGATATCCACTTAACGCTAGCGCTGGTGATTCTCTCTGCTGAAGTATGCTCAACTGTGACAGCGATGGTTGATGGTGGAACAATGGGGATCAAGTTTGATTGATGCTGCTGGGGCTGAAATCGATTGTGAATTTCTGGAAAGGAAGTGTTCCAGTATAGTGATGACATAGCTGCCAAACACCTATTTCCATGCTGAAGCATTTCCTCAAGCCCATCATCGGCCCGTTCCTTCTGGCGTTCGTCTTGCTCGTCACCTGTCTTACAGCGGCTCCAGCCTGGGCCACTGGCGTTTATCAGATGCCCGCTTTGTCAGACGATACTTGGATCGTTGACGACGCTGGTTTGATTAGCCGTCTTAATGAAGGCAAAATTACTGACCAACTGCAGGCGCTAGCGACAGAGACCGGTAACGAAGTGCGCTTTGTCACGATTCACCGGCTGGATTATGGGGAAACACCTGCGAGCTTTGCGGATGCCCTCATGCAAAAGTGGTTCCCCGACCCTGAGGCCCGCGCCAACCAGAGCATTTTGGTCTTAGACGATGTGACGAATACTGCCGCGATGAAAGTGGGCGATCGCGCAGCGACTCTATTGTCCACAGAGATTGTCGATAGCATTGTGGATGAGACAATTGGCTTGCCGCTGCGACAGGCCAACAAGTATAACCAGGCGTTTTTAGGAGCCAGCGATCGCCTATTTGCGGTGCTGTCTGGAGAACCTGATCCGGGACCTCCTGTTGATGTGGCTTCCTTTGAAATGGAAAGTACCTTTGCTTCAGCGGAAGAGACTGAGGAAAATCGCGGTAACGCGACCATCATTGTTGTGGGCTTTCTGATTGCCGCGACGGTGATTCCGATGGCAACCTACTATATCTATCAATCAATTGGCGGTTGAGGCAGCTTCCACTGTCGTGGTTTAGCCAACTTTCCATCTGCTGACAAAACCGCCTTCTGTAGCCAGCTCTCAAGTGGAGCCTACAGAAGGCGGTTTGCTATAGAAAACAGAGATCGTTGAAAGTCGCTGCTAATCTTGAACGTATTCTTGACCCGCTACGAGCGCTATCTCGGCCCGCACAAATTCACGTCCGAGATAGGCAGCGTGCTCCATCCGGGTAACGGGGCAGGGGCGATCGCTCGCCGCAAACACCGCAATGCACAATTCTTTGGCGGTGCGTCCGGTATAGACATGGGTGGATTGACGAGGTTCTCCCCCCTGACAGGCCAGAGGCTCGCCAGTTTCAGGATCACACGCCAAACCTTTATCGTTGATCACATTGGTAAAGTGCTTAGCGCAAATAAGTCCCTTGTCGACCTCTAGATAGACCAAGAAATATCCACCCGGATCAAGCTCAATGAATCGCTGTGAGAGCTTATTGTCCAGGTCGGTGAGTGACTGGATGTTGGCTTGCTGAGAGCTCGTTGTCTTTACCATGCAAAAAACAGGGATGTATTCAATCGCTTACGGTGATCTTAAGCTTCCAAAAAACAGCTTAGTCATTCATTCTAACTCGGATAATAGGTGATGTCGTACTTTGCAGCCTAAGAGTCGACGGTTCAGCATAAAGGAAAGCTGCTTGTCGATAAACGAATCTCCCATTCTTTGCAAGCAAGCTTGATGGTGGGCCGCGCAGCGCTTACCCATTGGGCACACAGTAACGGCATCGCAACATCCATATTTAGACAGAATAAAAATTAATCCGCATTAATACTATAATGCCAATTCACAGCATCCGTAATTTCTCTGGGAGATCTCAAATTTCTCAAAGAGATCGCTTCATCATCAGCGGGACATCGACTCAATCGCACTAAGTGCAAACACACAAACAATATTTGACCAAGGTGTAAAACGCACTCTAGTATTAGAACATCTTCTCCGTATCCATAATTAGAGTTTACAGGACACTGCACAAGCATCCTTTTGGGTCTGCAGGTAAATTTTAGTTATTAGGAAGAGTTGAATGAGTGTCTCCAGATTTCTCTACAAACTAAAGAAATTCAGTCGCCGAATTTTCGTTCATGCCCTTTTCGCTCTGCTGAGTTCGCTACACAGTTATCTCGGAATATTATTGCGAAAGTACGCGTATCCCTGCATTTTCGGAGAATTCGGGGCGCATGTCCGCATCGCTCCCCTCGTAGAATTTGTGAATCCTCTGGGTATTTATATCGAACCTTGCGTCAAAATAATGCAAAGTGTGAGGATTCAATGCCTAGGGGCTGCTAGCAGAATCGTACTGCATTCTCAAGTTGTTTTAGATAAAGGAGTCGATATCAAAACTCATCGCTCTGGACGCATCAAAGTTGGCAGCAATACCTATATTGGCCCCTTCACTTGTCTGTCTGGCGATTCGATTTTTATTGGACATGATTGTCTCATTGCCGCTCACTGCAGCATTTACGCTAATAATCACCAGTTTGCAGATCCCCACACTTTAATCAGGCTACAAGGCCATTCTTATAAAGGCATTACGATTGAAAGTAATTGTTGGATAGGCGCAGGGGTAACCATCTTGGATGGGGTGTCAATTGGCAAAGGCAGTGTTGTGGGAGCGGGCTCAGTCGTCACTAAGAGTATCCCTTCTTTCTCAGTTGCAGTTGGGGTGCCCGCGCGGGTAATTAAGCGACGTAAACGGCGTAATGCTAATTCCGGCTCGTTTCGTAGGAGTCTCACGACCGCTTAGGGACTGGCGTGAAAATCCAAGTCTCGTCTGCAGACTGTAGATGAGTGGAAGGGTCGGTAATAGGGTGATAGTTGGGAAGAGAGTAGGGTATTTTTTTACGAGCTCAGCTCTGAGAAATCGCCTCGACAGCAGTATTTGCAAATCATTGATAGACCTATCCGGTTTATCTAGGGTATCTACAGTGTTGTTGTGAAAGGTCACAAGCTGACGTCGCTGCTGGTTGGAGGCGCTGCTGCTTGCGCTAAGTTTCGTGTGAACGGAATTGGGGCAATGCCGTCATCGTGGGTAGCATTGACTTCCTTTAAGGGAGAGGCGGGCTCAATTCAAGTCTTTGAGGGGTAAATCGGTATTAATTGCCTCAATTTCTTGCTGTTCGGCACGATTGATTTCATCAATGTAGTCCACCAAAATCTTTTGCAGACGATTGGCGTAAAAACGATGCAAGCTGTGGTTGGGCTTCGCCGGAAAGCCGCGACGTTTTTTATGACGACCGCCAGCACCGGGGGCAAAAGTCTTAATCCCGTGATCGACTGCCCACTCAATCGGGCGGTAATAACATGCATTGAAATGGAGATGGTTGTATTCTTCACCGCATCCCCAGTAGCGACCATAAAAACGATCGCCTTTATAGAGGCAAAAAGACATGCCCACAGGAGCCTCGACCGCGTCGCTGTAGGCGGCAAACAGCACCACACGATGGCGATAGTCAGGACACAGCTGCTCGAAAAAATTACGGGTAAGGTACTTGCTGCCCCACCAGCCAAACTTGTCGCAGGTGTCGGCATAAAAGTCATACATCTGAGAGCAGGTAACGCGGTCAATCGCTTCGCCGACGATCGGCTCAATCCGTAAGCCTGCCTTTTCGAGAGACTTGCGTTCGCGTTTGATATTGCGGCGCTGGTTGGCGTTAAAGCGGGCGAGGTAATCATCAAAAGTTTGATAGCCATCGTTTTGCCAGATGTAGCTGTGATGCAGCCATCGGGTAAAGCCCCGCTGTTCCATCAAAGTTCGCCACTCGGGATCAGCATAGAGAAAATGGCAGCCTGAGATATGGTTGCGATCGCAAAACTCGTCAATCGCGGCGACCATAATATCCGTCAGCAAACCTTCGTCTTCGCTGGCCGCAATGAGGAAACGGTAGCCTTCTGCTGGGGTGAAGGGTGACATGCCGAGCAGCTTAGGATAATAGTCAATGCCTAACCGGTTAGCGACATCCGCCCATTGATGGTCAAAGACAAATTCACCATAGCTGTGACTTTTGAGATATAGCGGTGCTGCTGCTACAAGGGTCGTCCCGCGCCACACGGTGAGATGATTCGGCAACCAGCCAGCATTCGCGACAGCGCTGCCCGAGCGCTCCATGTTATGTAGCCAAGTCCATTCTAGAAAAGGTGTGGTGAGCGGCAGTGCCATTTCATCCCAGGCCGCTTGGGGAATTTCACTAATCTGACGTACCCAGGTGACCGTATATTGAGGCTTTAGCTGCTGAACCATAAAAGGGGGAGGAGACTGCGATCGCTAAACTCTCCTTAGCGTAAATCAATCTCCTGGCGGATGGCAGCGACGATAGTGCAAAAACACCTCATCGTTGCTCGTGCTCGTTTGCATGAGGCGTAATCGGAGGGCTAAATTCGCCTTGAGCCCTTGGCCATCGACTGGCGTTGGGGTTCTCTGCCCCCCGAGTAATAGGGGGCACACCGTGAGATAAAGTTCATCCACTACGTCTTGCTCAACTAGACCGGCGATTAAAGTGCCGCCGCCCAGCACCGCTAAACGTTCAAGACCCATGGCTTTGAGCCGTTGCAGAATGCTCGGCCAATGGATGGGTGTCGTTAAGGTCGGCAGAATCTGCTCAAACGTCTCCCCTGAAGGTTGCCACCGCTGGGCTCCGGTTGGTGAAGTTAGTAACCAGCGAGGCACAGATTGTCGAAAGAATCGTAGCTGCGGATCTAAACTGCCCGTGTAAGAACAGACAATTTGTACTGGTTGTGACGGTTGTTGTTGTGCTCGTCTCTGAGCAACTAGCTCGGGTTGGCGCACTGAGAGACAGGTGCCATAGGCGCTTAACGTACCGGCCCCAAACAAAACACCGTCTGCTGCAGCGACCACTGTTTCTAAATGCGCCAGATCAGCGGGTGAGGAAAATCGAGCGGCGGTGCGATCGCGATCGGTGATTTTGCCGTCGGCGCTCATCGCCAGCACAACAGTCGTATAAGCCCGATTCATCGTGCTCGCCATGGCACCCTGGTGGTTGATGCGGTTGATTGTGATGGACGGTCCATCGTTTATTCTTCAAACCAAGTGGCTCGCCAAGCATGCTCGGCTTCTGCCCGTGCCTTTTCCTGCTGCAGTTTTTGATAGCCTTCGCCTAAACGTTTGAGTTTGTGCAGCGTCTCTTGCAGTCGGCTACGCCATAAGGCGGTGTGGGGGTCGGAAAATTCAATATCAGCCAGTCTGAGATTAATCGCAATCAGGTGGGTCATTTCCCGACCCGAGTCTTTCGTGTCAAACTCCTCATCGTCGTCTGGTAAGGCATCACCATCATCATCATTATCATCGTCGTCGTCGGGTAAGTCAGGCGGTTGATCATCGTCAGGGCGATCTTCCCCCAGTTCCACCAGCACATTGAGCAAGTTAGGTGTGCTTGGCCCGGGTTCGCCTGCTTCCGCTTCAGCCGCTGCGGCAATTACCATTTCCGGCAGATCGGGCAAAATATTCACTTGCTTCAGCAGTAGATTTGCCAAGCTCGACAGCGTTTTGAGTACTGCCCGGAGATGACGCTCTAGTAAGACATGTCGCTTTGCCAAACTAATGGGCGAGGGGGATTCTGAACCAAAGACAGCAAACAGGGATAGGGAGGTGCTCAAACGTTGAATCATTTCCGATGCTTCTTGAGACACGATCTCCATGGTGGCACCGTCAGCGGCGGGTGTCTCGTCAGCATGAGTTGGCGTTTCAAGCGTTTCATCGGTTAAAGTTGCGTCTTCCTGTGCTTGACTCTCATCAAGATCGACAGGATTCTCAGCACCTATGTTTGTGACGGTGGCATTGTCAGCGCTCTCATCTACTGCTGCCGGAGTCTCACCCTCGGTCTCCTCTTCTGGCGTTGTTTCGTACTTGGCCGCGACTGCCGCTTCTAGCTTGTCAGCCAGCGTCGATAAATCGAATACTTGTCCCAACTGTTTGATTTGAGTTTGACCTTGAGCCGCAATTTTGCGCACTCCAGTTTGCACTTGCTCGCGCTGACTTACCGACAGCACCAAAAATTCATTGGGGTATGCCTGAGTACACAGATGATAGACGGCTAGCACTAGCTGTCGTTTGACGGCTTTGCCCAGCACGGTCAAATACTCTTGGTACAGGGCTTTGAGATCGTCATCAATACGACTCGTCGACGTTGCCAGAGTGGTTAAGTCGGTTGAAATTTGGTCAAGGCTTCTAGCCATTGCTTCTGCACAATTACCGCTAAATTCGGAGCGAACAGTCCAGCGCGATTACCCCTTCTCGACAATTCTAAAGAGTTCGTCAGTCAGGTGACAGGCGCTGCCAGTAAAGTTAACGGCTCACCTCCAGCGATCTGGCTGACTCGAAGGCCCCAGTGATCGCGTTATCCATAAATAAAAGAGGTGATCACCCAGTGTGGTCACCTCTCTCACAAACCGTTATTTAAGCAGTCTCAAGTCCCAGTTGCATGCCTCTTTAACAGGCACCACAAAAACTAGCAGCCATACTTTCAGTATGGTTTTGAGCCTTACATCGATTGAATAAAGGCTACTTCGAACCAGTTTGAGCGGCCACTTCAGCGGCAAAATCAACTTCTTCTTTTTCGATTCCCTCGCCCAAAACAAATCGGGTAAAGCGACGCACCTGGATGTTTTCACCCAGTTGGGCGACTAACTGCTTCACAACCTCGGCTACGGTGATGTTTTGATCTTTGATGAACGGCTGATCGACCAGAGATAATTCCTTCAGGCGCTTGTCAATTCTGCCTTGCACGATTTTCTCGCGAATATTCTCCGGCTTGCTCGCCAAGTCATCACGACCCATTTCAACCGCTTTTTCGCTTTGAATCATGTCTTGAGGAATGTCCTCAACTTTGACGTATTCAACGTTAGGGCAGGCCGCAATTTGCATCGCGATATCTTGAGCGAGTCCTTTGAACTCCTCACGACGAGCTACGAAATCAGTTTCACAGTTGATTTCTACGAGCACACCGACTCGGCCGCCCGTGTGAATATAGCTGTGAACGAGCCCTTCGGCAGCGACTCGGCCCTCTTTTTTAGCTGCCGATGCAATGCCTTTTTGGCGCAACCATTCAATAGCTTTCTCTAGATCGCCTCCTGATTCGGTGAGCGCTTTTTTGCAGTTCATCATGCCTGCGCCGGTTTTTTCGCGCAGTTCCTTAACCAGTTTTGCTGAAATATCGGCCATAGTGCCCTCGTTGCTTCTCAAATCGCTTCAATGTCTAGCGCGCGATCGCAGAACTACTCTTCAGAGTCGCCCTGACCATCAGCCGATGGAACGTCGTCAGACGAAATATCAGCGGATGGGACGTCAGCAGATGGAACATCAGCGGACGGAATATCGTCTTCGGCGTAAGCCTCTTCACTGCCGTCGTAATCTTCGTAAATGTCGCCCGAATCAACTCTGCCGTTAGACCCTTCATAGATGGCGTCTGCCAATCGACCCACAATTAGCTTAATGGAGCGAATCGCGTCATCGTTAGCCGGAATCGGAATATCTACGTCGTCTGGATCACAATTCGTGTCTAAAAGCGACACGATGGGGATGTCGAGCTTCTTACATTCCTGTACTGCGTTATATTCGCGGCGAGTATCGATGATGAGCGCGACATCCGGGGGACGGCGCATCGTTTTCAATCCACCGAGATACTTCTGCAGCTTCTCTAGCTCGCGCCGTAAAACTGCCGCCTCTTTCTTGGGTCGGAGCGCAAGCGCGCCGGTTTCCTGCATCTTTTCCAGATCTTTGAGGCGATCGCAGCGCGTTTTGATCGTTTCCCAGTTGGTCAGCATGCCCCCCAACCACCGCTGGTTGACGTAGTTAGCCCCACAGCGGGTGGCTTCCTGAGCAATAATGCCTGCTGACTGCCGCTTCGTACCAATAAACAAAAACTTTTGTCCCTGGGCGGCTGAGTCACGCACGTAAGCAAACGCTTCGTCCATGAGCTGAGCAGTTTGCACCAAGTCAATGATATGTACCCCATTACGTGACGTAAAGATGTACTGAGACATCTTGGGATTCCATCGGCGGGTCTGGTGACCAAAGTGAACCCCAGACTCCAAGAGCTGAGGCAATGAAACTACGGGCATCGATTTTTCTCCTTATTTGGGTTCAACCTCCACCTGGCAGCCTTCGAAAAGACACCCAAAAGGCCAAGTGTGCGTTTTTTGACAACTTTATTAAAATAGCATAATTAGCTGTATGAGGATTGTGACCGCTGGTGAAAATATTTCATCAGCTGGCTACGAACCGATTCCATCTAGAATAGGGACGAAAATTAAGTTGTCCAATTGGGAAGTCTATGCACGATAAGGGGCATCCGCCAAAGCGTTTGCACTGCCCTGCTCGAACTTTGTAAACCTATGGGAAGCGTCCTATGTCTGCCGAATCTTCACGACCTCCTGCTGTTCCGTCTCGTATGCCGCCGCCGCCGCCGCCGCGTCGGGCGGCAGCGGCGGCTCGGCCCGCTTCCCCCGCTTCCCCGCCTCCTGGCCGGAGTGTGCCACCGCCGCCAACGGTGAGTGCTAAACCCGCACTGACCCTAGAAAAAATTGTGCGGGAAGCATTCGATAAGGGTTTTTCTGACTTGCACCTTGGGGTCGGAGAAGTGCCCCGATTTCGCGATCGCGGACAAATCTCGACTACTGACTACCCTGTTATTGATGAAGCTACCTTTTATCGCTGGCTCAATGAGGTTTTAAGGCCCGAAGAGATTCAGCAATTTAAGCAAACTTTAGATTTTGATGGTGCGGCTAAGTTTGAGTTTTCTCGTATCCGGATCAACATTTTTGATTCGTTAACGGGGCCTGCTTTGGTCATTCGCTTGATTCCCAACACCATCTTGACGCTGGAGCAGTTGAACCTGCCGACGGTGTTGCGGGATATTTGCCATTATCACAAGGGCTTGATTTTAGTGACTGGCCCCACGGGGTCAGGTAAATCGACCACGATGGCGGCGATGTTGGATTACATCAATAAAGAGATGCCTAAAAACATCATCACGATTGAGGATCCCATTGAATTTGTGCACCAGAGCCGCAAATCGCTGATCAAGCACCGTGAGGTTGGGCGCCACACGCTGGAATTTAGAAACGCTCTCAAGGCCTCTTTGCGCGAAGATCCCGACATCATTCTCGTGGGTGAGATGCGCGATCAAGAAACGGTCAATACGGCCTTAAAGGCCGCTCAAACGGGTCACCTGGTGCTGGGAACGCTGCACACGAACAGTGCCGTTAAAACAGTAGAGCGGGTGCTCAACCTGTATGAGCCGGAACAACAGGCCCCGGTGCGTGTTTCTTTGGCTGAATCGCTTGTGGCGGTTGTCGCTCAAGGCCTCTGTCGTACGACCGATGGCAAGCGAGCGGCCTTTCACGACATTATGATCAACACTGATGCCATTAAGGATTACATCCTGCGGGGTGATCTTGATGAAATTGAAGCGCTGATGCCTAAGTGTGGCTTTGATGGCATGTGCACGATGAATCAGTCTCTCTACTCGCTGTATGAGGAAGGACGCATCACTGAGGAAACGGCGCTTGAAATGTCGCCGCGCCAAAATGAAATGGCGCAGATGCTGCGCGGCCGCATCTAATCTGTGCTGAGTGCTCGCTTGACTAGCCCGCTTTCTCACACGGTGTTTAAGGGCATCGCTGTGTATACACCGGGGGGTGATCTCGATTACTGTCGCGATCTTCATAAAAAATCACAATGGCATCTTACGCTTTGCGGGGCTCTGCAGGAACAGTTGGGCCTGCAGGAATCCCCCCACTTTCTGGTGCCGGGATTTACGGCGACTGTGGATTGCTGGCAAGACCCCGCGACACGAGCATTCACTGTCGCTGCTGAGGCCTATCCCTTTGTCTACCGCTATCAAAGTCTATTAAATGCCCTGTTTGACTTAGGCAACCTCGAATGGCGACGTATCATTCCCAGCCCCGAATATTTGAATCTGTCTGTCTTCGAAACCTATCGATCGCAATTCCCTCAGCTTTGGGAAAATCATGATCTGATTCTCGATCTCTCAGAACCCACGGTTGATCTGGGCGAGCAGTCTTTGCCGCAGACGTCTGAGCTGTCTCCTGAAGGTTCCGTTCTCAGGCTTTTTGTGTCGGGGCATTCAGCCTTGACTGAGCAGATTTTAAAAACTTTGCAGGGTGTATTAGAAAGTTCGCGATACAGTCCGTACACGCTGCAGATGATTGATGTGTCTAAAAATCCCGAACAAGCTGAAGCTGATCAAATTGCGGCGACTCCCACCCTGGTGAGGATTTCGCCCCAACCCATCAAGCGATTAGTGGGTGAATTGGACAACCCCAGAGCCATTTTGAGCCTGCTCAGCGATCCTTGAGACGGTGGCCCCGCGTCAAGTGATGGAGACTTGCAGGATAAATTTGCCCCCCTGGCATTGTAGGTATGGAACTGATTCGAGCTGCATGTGAGCACCACGGCCTCACGCGCCCGAATACGAACCTTGATAAAAGTTGATTGGCTATGGTGGCTATCCTGCTGGGCCATTACAACGTTAGGGGAAAATTTGTGGCTGTGCTGTTGGCAAGCTGGTTCAGACGTTCAGCGATCGCCATGTTGTGGCAATCACCATACGCAGCAATTGTCTAGGAATCATCGCTCAAAGTTTGAGGTTGAGATGCGGCTGCTTGCGTTGAATTTTGAGGTTTGTATGATGATGGCCAGTTACGTTGAGGAAATGCGTTACAAATAAAGAACGGACGTGCATCCTAATCAAGAATTCCTAAGGCAAACGCTCGATTTTCGCGCCGGACTACTATGCAGCTGTGGACTCGTCAATCGTCACCCTTAGAGTCGTCACGTTCTCCAAGGCAATCACAAAAATTGTACGGTTCGTCCGTTTTTGCCCGGCTGCGTCCTCGCCGCATTGGCTGGCAGATTGGCTCCGGATACTTAGTTGCGATCGCGATTGGGTGGGCTGGGTCGCTCACTGGCATGGTCATTGCCGATTACTTTCAAGGGCAGGGAATTCTCCAGCTAATTGAAGCGCAAAAGCAGGCTCAATTGCTGACAGAATTTGAGCAAACAGTTGGACAGGCTCAACTGCATGGCACCCGCGCGATCGCGCTAAGCAACAATCGTGACAAGCTAGCCGAAGAACTATCCGCGTTACGGACGAATTTGTCTGAGGTTGCCGTCCTGCGCCAAACCTTCGATGCCATTCTCAGCGATCGCCCGGCTTGGACTGCTGCTGACCCCGCTGTGCTGAGTTTTCTCTTAGCTGACTATGAGCAATTGCTCAACCAACAGGCTGATAGCATTGTCACGACCTTAGAGACGGAGCAGCCTCAAGACGCCTTGCCTGCGATTTTGTCCGCCGAAGTGACCGAACAACTAGATCAACGATACAGTGACCTAACTGCTCTCATCAGTGTGGCCCAAAGCCAAGCAGCTCAAGCCTCGGTCGTGATGGAAACCGCCCAGGGCTTCGAGAAATTTATGATCGTCGAAAGAAAGAGATTGGCGGGTGGTCTGGCGGGTGTCCTGGCTTGGCGCACCACTCGGGCGATCGCGGTTCCCCTCGAAAAGATTACTCACGGGGCGCAGCAAGTCACCCAAAAAGCTGATTATGACGTCAGGATTGCGGTCAGTCGCAATGACCAAATTGGCGTATTGGCCACCGCCCTCAACAACTTGATTGCGCGTGTCGCTGAGCGCACACAATCCTTAGAGCAGGCTGCTCAAGTTTCAGCGGTGCAGAATCAAGAGTTAGAAGAAACCCTAGCAACGCTCCGGCGAACTCAGCTGAGTCTCGTGCAATCTGAGAAGATGTCATCGTTGGGACAGTTAGTCGCAGGCATCGCCCACGAAATTAACAACCCCCTGGGTTTCATTCACGGCAATCTCAACTATGCCGATCAATACAGTAGTAGCCTGCTGGCAGTGATCGATCAGCTGCGATCAGCTCTGAACGAGTCTGTCAACATTCCAGGCGAAGAGTCTGAAGATATCGATATTGATTTTATTCGTGAGGATTTTCCGAAGGTTTTGCACTCGATTAAAAACGGGGCTGAACGCATCAATAATCTAGTCTTGTCGCTCAAGATATTTTCTCGCTTGCAAGAGTCACATCTCAAGCTATCGAATCTCAACGATGGGCTAGACAGTGCGCTACTACTGTTAGGTCACCGTCTGAAGCGGCAATCCCAACGTCCAGAAATTCAAATTCAGCGTTGTTATGGTGAGCTGCCTTTGGTGGAATGTTATGGCAGTCAAATCAACCAGGCTTGCATGAATATACTCTGCAATGCTGTAGATGCGATTGATGAACGGTGGGAGCAGGCTGAGGCAGATTGGCAACCGCTGATTACGCTCAGAACTTTACAAGTCGGCGATCACGTACGGCTCGAGATTGAAAATAACGGTCTTACGATTCCTCAATCAGCTCGGGACAAAGTTTTCGATCCCTTCTTTACGACCAAACCCCCTGGTCAGGGTGTCGGACTCGGTATGTCAACGAGCTACGAAATTATTCACCGCCAGCATCGGGGGAAGCTGTCATTTACCTCGCCAGCAGCAAGCGGTTGTGGGGCTCGATTTACGGTGGAGATTCCTCAGCGACTAACCGCGATCGCTGCCTGATTCAACGTTGCAGTTGTTCTACGTGCGTGCGACTTTATCAGTGTTGGGCCATCAAGTAATCGGTTACAGCCTTGGTGGTGGGCAGCCGGTATAGAGAGCGTCAACAGCCATTTACCTAGTTCCCGCTACCCGGATTAGCGACCTCTGGCCTGGATAGTGGTAACTGAGGGATTGAGGCCATATCTTGTAGACTGAGCCGCCATTGAGCAACCACCTGACGTGGGGCAGGGGCTAGCCAGTGGTCATAGCGGGGATATATGGGTAAGCGGGGTCGCATTATCAATCCCGCATTTTGTAATTGGTGTTTTAACCCAAGCAGCTTGGGATGGTGATAGTCGGGGTTAACTTCGTCAAATGGGCCGATGCCACACAGATCTTGTGCCCCGTTGGCGATCGCAGCCAACAGATCAGACTGATTAGTCACTAAGTTAGGCGGAATTTGCAGAGTTATATCAGCTGGAAGATATTGTCGTGCTGTGCTCACGAAATTTGCTAAATCGTTTGCTGTAAATGCAGGCAGCGTTTGTAACTGATATGTGCCGGGCTGATGGGGCTGCAGGATAACTTCTTGAATGTGTCCCCAGCGCTGATGACAGGTGGCGATCGCCTTTAATGTGGCAATGCGATCACGCTGTGACTCCCCAATGCCGAGTAAAAGGCCAGTGGTAAACGGAATTTTCAGTTGCCCCGCTTGTTCTAATTGTTGTAGACGCAGCTCCGGCGATTTACTCGGTGCATGACGATGCACTCCCTGCAATAGGGTTGGGGTGACTTGCTCAAGCATTAACCCCATTGATACATTGACCCGTTGCAAGAATGCCATCTCTGATTGGGAGAGAGGTCCTACATTCGTATGGGGCAAAAAGCCCATCTTCAGGGCCAATTCACCGATATCGTAAATTCGATGCAACCAGGCCGCTCGGCGGGGGCTCTGAGGATGCACTTCACCGCTGAGAATCAGGATTTCAATAACCGACTGTGATTTTGCGACTTGCAGTCGTTCCTCCGCCTCTTGCAACGACATCCAGCGATCGACTAAAGGATCAACCCGAAAGTTGCAGTACTGGCAACGATTAAAACATTCGTAAGTCGGCACTAATGTAAGAGCTGGGCTGTAGGTGACAACCCTGGAGCTCGTGAGAGAGGTCGTCATATCTTCTCTTAAACCATCGACTCGCCGCACGGCCTTGTTCTAAGGACCGTCTCTGTCGTAACAAGGGGGTCAGACAGTGGAACCGGCACATTGAGGATTTCGCCAAATTTTGATCGCTAGTCCCCTTGATGCAAATACCTGTATTTACGCAATAACGCCTTACTAAACCATGACAGTGATCCTCCCGGAGCCTACTGCCATGCCCCTGAACTAACGCAGCTTCAGCCGTACTTAAAACATAACAATGCGACACAGAAAACATTACAGAACATCAATCTTTTAGCTGCCAGAGGATTAAAACCGTCAATCTGTCTCATCTCCAGAGAGCTTCGTCTGCTAGTCAATGTCTTGCCATTGGCCTGATTCAGCGACATCCACCGGCAGATGTCAAAAAAGAATTGATCAAGAAGTCGCTTTACAAAACTCAGTGATCTCGTTAGTATGTGTTACACAGGGATTTACATAAATTTTGATCCCTGCTGTTTATAACTACCTTGAAAAAGGAATTATCCCAATCATGACAACTACACTACAGCAGCGCGAAAGCGCTTCGTTGTGGGAACAGTTTTGTCAGTGGGTCACCAGCACCGAAAACCGCCTTTACATTGGCTGGTTCGGGGTGTTGATGATTCCCACTCTCTTAGCTGCAACCGCTTGCTTCACCATCGCCTTCATCGCCGCTCCTCCCGTCGACATCGACGGCATCCGTGAGCCCGTTGCTGGCTCCTTGATGTACGGCAACAACATCATCTCCGGTGCGGTTGTGCCTTCCTCCAACGCCATTGGCCTGCACTTCTACCCGATCTGGGAAGCCGCTTCCCTCGATGAGTGGTTGTACAACGGTGGTCCTTACCAGTTCGTGATCTTCC